>JACTVF010000014.1 GCA_019695435.1 Methanoregulaceae archaeon
GAAGTCGTCAACA
This sequence comes from Methanoregulaceae archaeon, assembly GCA_019695435.1. Taxonomy (GTDB): domain Archaea; phylum Halobacteriota; class Methanomicrobia; order Methanomicrobiales; family Methanospirillaceae; genus Methanoregula. The sequence continues at coordinate 14 of JACTVF010000014.1, forward strand.
TCATGGAGAGTGAGGACCTCAACGCCATCAAGGCCAAGATGAATGAACTCAAGGCCAGAGACCCCGGCGCATTCGCGGCTGACGCTATCGTCGTCGAGGTTAAAGAGGCTGGCGGTGGCGTTGAAGTCGCTGCTGCAGGAGCAAATCCCCAGTTCCTCGAGATCGAGAAGAGACTCGACAAGATCGAGAAGAAAATCGAGTTCGTGGATGCTGAAGTGGCACAGCGTGTTGGGAGAAAGATCGGGAGAGATATCGGCATACTGTACGGCCTCGTTGCAGGATTAATCGTATTTGTCATGCTGCTGTTTATGCTCCAGAAATTGATGGCATTGGTGTAATGGAGGTGTAAAACAATGTTCAAATTCGAAAAAGAACAGAAGGTCTGGGACTTCAACGGCACTAAACTCGGTGGACAACCCGGGGAGTACCCGACCGTTCTTGCAGCCTCAATCTTCTACAACAAGCATGAGGCTGTACTGGACGACAAGACAGGAAAGATTAACAAGCCGATGGCTGAGGCACTCTGGAACCGCTGTCAGACACTCTCTGACGCGACCGGTATTCCGCATATGATCCAGATCCTTGCTGAATACCCGGAGGCGTTCGAAAGCTACATCAGCTGGTTCGACAGTATCGACAACAAGACTGCATTCCTGATGGACTCATCTGTGCCAAAGGCACTTGCCCATGCATGCAAGTACGTGACTGATGTCGGGCTCGCACATCGTGCGATCTACAACTCAATCAACGGTTCTATTGCACAGGAGAACATTGATGCGTTGAAGAACAGTGATGTGGATGCTGCGATTGTCCTCGCATTCAACCCGGCAGACCCGTCCGTCGCCGGCCGTGAGAAAGTGCTCACCGAAGGCGGCGTCGCAGGCCAGAAGATGGGTATGATCCCAATCTCAGAAGAGTGCGGAATCACCCGCCCGATCCTTGACACGGCAGCAACCCCGCTCGGTCTTGGTTCCGGTAGTGCATACCGTGAGATCCTTGCCTGTAAGGCAATCCACGGTTTCCCGACCGGTGGTGCATACCACAACATGACCGTTGCCTGGACATGGCTCCGCCGCTGGAAGGGTACCCACAAGACCCCGTCATTACTGGCAGAGGGCTACAAGGGCAACGATGTGCTGCTCGAGCAGATGTCCAAACACTACCTTGGCGGTATCGAGGGTATCAAGCAGGCTGCATGGTCTGCTCCCGATATCGGATGCAACATGATCGCAAGCACGCTCGGTGCTAACCTGATTATGTACGGTCCGATCGAGAACGTAGAAGCAATGATCACGGCACAGGCATACACGGATATCGCTGTCCTCGAGGCAATGCGTCCCCTGGGTATCGATGTCAAGGCTGAAAACCACCCAATCTTTAAACTCATCTAATTTTTTTTTTTTGAGCGCCGCAGGGCCTGCTAGAAAATAAAGATCTTCCGGCACTGTAGAAATCCTCATACTATCTATCTTAACGCTCTCGGGAGCTTCGGCAAGTGTTGCCTTTCGCCCCCGCCGCTGTGACATTCCCCCATAGAGCGATAGCTCCCGAGAAGGTAATACAACATCATCGCGAAAGCAGAAAGGGGCGGTTCAGGGGGACAGGAACGGTCCCCTCCGTCATTAGGTGTTTTGTTTTTTTGTTGAAAAACAAAGAATTCTACAGACACCGATTTTCCCGCTATCGTTCGTTCTCGTCTGCACCTGTCGAAAGCCCCCTCACCTGCCAAACATATGCTGGTGGCTCTCGTCGGCTTCTGCATTCCGTCCCAGCCGGCGCAGGGCCTCGGCCCGGTTCTGCCAGACAAAGGAATTGATCGGATTAATGCGGATCGCCAGATCAAAAGCTGCAAGCGCTTTTTCGTTCCTGCCAAGGCCCAGCAGTGCGATCCCTTTTGCGGTCATCGCCCGGATATTATTCGTACTGGTATCGAGGATACGGTCGAAGCAGGCGATGGCATCCTCATATCTCCCCAGCGCATTTAAGGCATAGCCTTTGTTTGCAAGGGCGAGCATGTAGTCCGGGTCGAGAGCAAGGGCACGCTCGAAACAGGTAACAGACTCTGCGAACCTGCCGATCTTGCGCAGCGTGTACCCCTTCTCGTACCACGTCGTCATAAGGTGCGGGTTTTTTTCCAGCGCACGGTCATAACAGGCAATGGCATCCTCGTGCCGGCCGAGGGCGTAAAAGACCTCCCCCTTCTGTTCAAGCGCCGTGGTGTTTGCAGCGTCTTCCGCAAGAATTTTGTCGTATTCGGCGAGAGCATCGTCGTACCGTCCAACCCGGGCCAGATGGTGCGCTGCCTCAAGTAGTGCCGTGACGTCCATATCCCATCATACACAGATACGCTCTCTCTGTAATAAAATACCCATGTAAAAAACGGATACCGGAAAAGGGCGGGAAAAAAGACCCGTTACCTGCGGTTCACCCGGTACAGGAGCAGACCGGTGCCGCTCAGCACCGCGATGATGGCAGTCATTGGCTGCATGGTCGCCTTCATGGTGGTGGTCTGCAGGGTGGTGATCCTCACAGCGGCCGTGGTAGAGACGACGGGGATGACAGGTACTGCCGGCTGCCGGGCGGGAGTGGAAGGAATCACCGGGGCAGGGATCTCCACCGATTGCACCGTGGTCTGGGTAGTGACCTGCTCGTCAAGATGCAGTGTGTAGGACGAGCTGCTGCTGCCTCCCTTGCGGGAACCGGGATCCTGCAGGTACACCGAGAGCGTTTTGTACGTGTCGCTGCCGCCCAGATGCGAATAATCGACGGGTTCGGTGCTCACGTAGACGATATAGGTCCCGGGGTTTATCTCGTTCCAGATCCGCGATGTGTCCCAGTTAAACCACCACTGCTGGCTGCTGTCGAGGTCGACAATGGTGAAGTGTCCCTGATCGGCGCGCTGGGTCACATCGGTGAGGGTCACGCCGTCAGTGGGGAGACCCGGGCCGGTCATAAACAGATACACCTGAGTGCCCCGGTAGGAGTAGCCGTGCATGTCGATAATATCCCCGAGATATCCGGTAGCGTATACATCGGCCGCACTGACACCTGTCACCAGCAGGCATGACGCCATACAGATGAGTATAGCGATAGCGGCCCCGGAACGGTACGAGAACAACGGTTGTATCGGGGTCATTATAGAGAATAAACTACCGGGGAGTATATTTGTTGCGGGGCCGACAAAAAACCACCCTGAACGCATCCATGACAAGGGATGCCGGCAAAAGTGAGCAGGTGAGGGTACCAGGAACGTGCCTGAACGTCAGTACAAACGGTAGATATAAAAGCCATCCTGCTCGTGCTCGGCCTGGTCGTAGTCGGCAAGCAGGTTCTTCCGGTTGCCGTAGGAGAGCATCCGTTTCCTGAGGGGTTCCATCCCGCACGTATGGTAGATCAGTTTTTTGATCTCCTCGTTTGCCTGCCGTATCTCCTTTGTCTTCACCTTCCCCAGCAGGTCGGCAGGATAGGCTCCGATATCAAAATAGGCAAAGAGCGACTCAAGGGAAATGAGCCAGAGCTTTTCCTGCACCGCGTTCTCTGCAGCCTGCGTTGCCTCTGCATCAGCAAGGACAAGATACGCTTCATCATTGCCATGGAAAAAAGCCTTGAACCCGTACAGGTGGCCGTTCGAGATGCGGAGCGCGGTTTTGTCAACACCGAGAAACCGGGCGAGCGCCTCACGCTTCTGCTCCATCACCGGATCCTGACTCTTGTGCATCTGACACCCCAGTACCATCAGCAGATGAAATCATATGCGTAGTGTGTGCACATTCAGCATGGATGTATAAGGTATTAAGATACGCCATTTACGCCCTGAATGGCCAAGGGGGATAAACAACCAGGGAAAAAAGAGAGAACAGAAGAGTCCTGGACTACATCCTGTCAGTCATCAAGCGCATCGAATCCCTGTTTTAACACCTTCCCGAACTGGACGCTGATCTTCGGGTCCTGGGCGCAGACAGGACATTTGTAATCATCAGGAAGATCTTCGAACTTTGTACCGGGCTTTATGCCATTGTGGGGTTCACCGCGTTTCTCGTCATACACGTACCCGCAGATCACACAGATGTACCGGGTGGGCACCCACTCGTCAAAACCCCATGTGCCGATCTTGCCACGTCCCTCGTACCCGCAGACCGGGCAGACATAGTCTTCAGGAAGGTCTTCAAAGGGTGTTCCCGCCGGGATACCGTTATGCGGTTCCCCGCGGAGCGGCGAGTAGATATACCCACAGAGCCGGCACTTGTACCGCTTCAGTTTGTACACGGAAATCTTCTTTTTCGGGGATTTCTTTACGGTCTTTTTCCCGCCGGCCTTTCCTTTTTTTATTCCTGTGGTTTTCTTTGCCGGTGCGGCCGTTTTTTGCGTGGCTGCTTTTTTCATCGGTACCGGGGACTTTGCCGGGTGAACGACCCGCTTTCCCGCTTTAGATCCGGAAGATCCGGAAACTTTCTTCGTTCCTGGCATGGGTGCTCTCCAAACCGGACGGTCCGGGCTGATTGTCCGGCCCGACACACGTCCGCTATATCGGATGATGGCCACTACCGGATATTATATATTATGAATGATGCAATCGGATCGACGGGAGATACTGATTTACCCAATCCCATGGATATACCTGTCATCCCGGACTCATCCCCCGGACTAAACCCTTGACGAGGACCCGCACCATGGCAGAAACTACCTCCTACCGTCGATCGCTCGGCCTTCTTGAGCTGGTGAGCCTGGGAGTCGGTGGGACGATCGGCTCCGGTATCTTTGTCGTCCCGGGTATTGCCGCGCGTCTCACCGGTGTCTGGTCGCTGTTCGCCTGGCTGATCGTCGCCGTCTCCGCATCCTGTGTCCTTTTCTCCCTTGCCTCGGTATCTGCCCGGTTCACGGACTCAGGGGGGTTCTACTCCCTCTTCGAGTCCGTCTTTGGCCGGAGGGCGGCAGCGCCGTTGATCGTCATATACCTCGTTTCATCCATCTTCGGGATCTCGACCATTGCCGCCGGGATCGGGCAGTATATCGGTTACTTCGGGCTCGCGCAGGTACTCGTCATCGAGATCGGGATCATCGCCGGGTTCTGCTGCATCAATATCATCGGGATCTCCCTTGCGGGAAAGACCGAAACCCTCCTCACCCTCATCAAGATCGTCCCGCTGATCCTGATCGCGTTCCTGCTACTCCCGTTTGTCAGGCTGGAGAATCTTGCTCCTGCGGCCCCGCTCACCACCGCCGGCCTGCTTGCGACGGTTATTATCGTGTACTGGCCATTTACCGGTTTTGAGATCAGTGCGATTCCTGTCGAGGAGACCACCGATCCCCGGCTCATTAAAAAATCCCTGATCTGTGTCATGGCAATCGTCGTCTCGGTGTATCTTCTCCTCAATATTGCGTTGATCGGGAGCGTTGGCGTTGCTGTACTCGCCGCATCGCCAGCCCCCGTCGCAACTGCTGCCGCGCTTGTGATAGCAGATGCAGGACCCGTGGTGGTCTGTATCGGTATCGTCGCCATGCTCTCGGCGATCAATGCGTACATCATCGGCACATCAAGGATCCTCCAGAACCTCTCGGCACGGTTTGGCATCCCCCGGCTCCGCAAACTGGGTGCCCGGGGTACCCCGGTCTATGCGCTGGTCGCCGGGTGCGGTATTGCCGCAAGCCTCCTGCTCATCTCCAATCACTTCGACCAGCTGGCAAGCATCTCCGTGATTACGACCCTTATCCCCTACCTGTTTTTCTGTATCGCCTCATGGATCCTCGTTGAGAAGACGCGGACGCGGGTGGTATCAGCGGCGGGAGCCCTGTCCACGTTCGCCATCCTGATCCTCTATTTTTTTCTTTAAGACCCCTGCCACGGTGACAAAGCCCGCGAATTTATCCGTCAGAACCGCACATGATCTGAAGTAGAGATATGGCGGACCTCGTTTCAGGTGTAATCTACGCGTTTGCCGCGCTCTTTGTGATCCTCGATCCGATCTTATCGGTTCCGATCTTTGCAGGTATGACAAAAGGGCAGTCATCGCGGGAGATCCACAAGCAGGCATTTATCGCGGTCGCCGTCGCCGGCGTGCTGATGTATATCTTCCTCATCTTCAATACCACGATTTTTGAGATCCTCGGTCTGACACTCTCCACCTTCCAGATCGCCGGCGGGATCCTATTGTTCCTTCTGGGTATGCAGATGGCGCTTGGACTGGATATCTGCAGGTCGAAGGACAAGGCCCCGACCGCAGCCGGTGTTGTCATTGGTACACCTATTCTCTGCGGCCCCGGCGCGATAACAACCGTGATGCTCCTGTCAAAGGATTATGGCATCCTCATCCCGTTTATTGCCATCACCCTCTCGCTTGTGGCGACCTGGATAATCCTGTATTTCTCTGCAGGTATCCAGAACATTCTCGGAATCGTTGTCACGGATATTATGGGGCGGGTGCTGGGTATGCTCGTTGCTGCCATTGCGGTGAAGATCATCTTCTCCGGGATCATGGGAACACTGGGCCTCACCATTCCTCTCTGAACCGGAGACCCATTTTTTGGAGGGGGATCCATTTTCAATAAAGGGCGTAAAGCACCGTGGGCTCTTACATAAATGGTCCTTCGGCTCTGGAGAAACAGACGTAAACCGATGAAGTTTAGTGCGGAACCAAAAAAACCGGTAAAACACGTGCAAGGTCTCTCCGCCATGAAGGCCCCTCCGGGGCACGGAGTTTTTGCAGTGCTTTATAGTCATTGATCCGCCGCGGATGCGCCCTTTTTGGGGGTTGCGGCACTAAATCGCTCATGTGGGGGAGATAAGGATGCACTCATCATATCTGAACGATTTTCACAGGAAACGCATGGCAGGACTCTCCTGCTCACAAAGGGAGGGTTCAATCGCACTGCATTCAAAGGCAATCCGGGCATTGCCGGAGGCTTATCCCCCGGTAGATCTCCCCGAGAAATAATATTCAATCAGAGGGGGGAGGGGGGGCAGCGTATATACAAATACTCCTGGAACCTCTTGTGAACCAACCGTATAACTCCTAACAATCATAGAATCTGTCACGTTCCACGCACGCTCATCGTTCATAGTCTGGTTTGAATTCCCACTAAAAATATAATAGAATGCGCCGATAAACTGGATACATATTGACGAAATAATCAGGCCGCCGACAACCGCGATAACAATCCATTTTTTCAGCCCCTGATGTCTGGCTTTTCCTGTGCCAAACCACTCCTCAAAGAAATAGCCGGTGTATAGGCATAAGATCGGGACAAGGCCGGTCAAAAACCTGGGACCATAGCAGAATTCAGCTGATGATGCCCATGGAATAAAAAAACTATACAGGAGAATTTCCAGCAGGACTGCCAGCCCGGCCACGATCATCAGGGTTCTTATAGGGGAGTCCCTTGCCGTCCAGATCACATAAAATCCAACTACGGACAGCAGAAGAACCGGGCAGTAGATAAAAAGTCCCACATTTGGCGATATAAGGAGACCCAGGTAATGCCCGACAAAACCCGCATTCACTGCAAAAAGGGAGAGGTTCTCTGCGTACCCTCCAAAAACGTTCCCGAAAATGGAGTAATTGTAATATAAAAAAGGAAATCCTCCAAGAACACCCCCAGTCAGATAATAAAGGATCTTTGTCCTCTGATACCAGACAATATAGAAAAGTATCGGGAGGAGGAGGAGGGAATCGGGAGGCCGGTTAAAAACAAACAGGCCAGAGAGTATTCCCAGAAGAACAATGTAAATCCACGATTCATTTTTTTCGTTCTTTATAATCAGATAGATCAAAGCGATAAGGAGCAGTTCGACAGTACCGTGTTGCCAGAGGGAAAGGCTACTGATCGACCAGGTACTGGTTGCAAAAGCAAAGATAAACGTAGTAAGTATCGCAATTCTCTTCGAGAACAACTCTTTTCCTGAAAGATATACAAGGACTCCAGCAATAGCTGCAATAAAAGCAGCTGCAGATTTTGCAAGAATGTAAAAGTCCTTGTCTCCAAACGGGGTATTAAAGAGGTTAGTGAGTGCGTACGATATAGCATAAACAGGCGTGACAAGAACCGGTGTCACAATAGGGAAAATTGAGACATAGTGACCTTGAACGAATGTAAACGCATATGAGTAATCCGGATTGGAAATAAATGAAGTAGCAAAATCTAAATATAAATTATGGTTTGTTAGCAACCCTATCGGGAGGAGCGTGGCCGGAGCAACATCGCCGCTTATTAACCCGACTCCAGTAACTGTATTGTATGCGATATAGAGAACAATAAAGAGGATAATGGTATCATATCGATTGATATAGTGAAGCAGGGGGTCAGGGAATTTTGAGGGCAATTTACTTGCAGGATTTTTGGAGGCCTGCGATTGTTTTGCACCACTTTTATTTTTTTGTTTCACGGAGATACTCCAGTATATCAGAAATCGTTTCCGTCAAATATTATAATAGTAATTGGCTTCTTCGAAAGTTTATAGATCTTCCGAATTTGTCCAGATTTCAACTAGTTTTTGTGGATATTATACAATCTATAAGGTAAGGATTACTGAGCATATGAACTGCAAGAAGAACTGTGAAGCGGGCCGGCACGCATGATCTGATGCCCCCTTCGGCAGGATCGCCCCGGGGAGGTTTAAACCAACGAAAAAGGCGCAGGATTGATAGGGGAGTCCGGTTTACCGTCTGAGCGACCAGACCTCGATCATATGGTGCGGGTGATACCGCATCTTTGCTTCCCGGAGCCCGGCGACGCCGAGATCGCTCTCCCGGTTGATGTACTCCACCTCGCCTGCCAAGAGCGCGGCCGTCTCCGCGTTGATCGCCTTGTAGATCCCCTCACAGTCCGGCAACCCTTTCTCGAAATGGACGAGGGCTGTATCAGCGTTAAGGCGCTCGAAGATGGACATGGCACCGATCTGCCCGCTGACCCGGATCAAAAGGCCCCGCACGGGCAGCTCGGTGAAATGCTCGATCGCGTAGAAGACCGCCTCCTTCTCGTGGGCGAGCACAAGGTCGTTCTCGCACCCCTTCCACTCGCACCACTTCACCAGGAAACCCATCACTTCTTCACGGTTGCCGGCTGTGATCGGCTCGACCGTGTGGCTGCAGTTCTTCCGGAATTTGTTGATCTGGCTGCGGATCTTGAGGTAGTTCTTACCCGGGAGCTCCGCAAGATCCAACGCCCGGTACACATACTCGAAGTGGTTCCGGTCAGGGAGGAGGGTGAGGGTGGGATCGAGATCCCGCATCCATTGCGCCGTTGCCGGATCGATAAGAACGATCGGGGTATCGTCGCCCTTGTCCAGTGCAAAGCGGATGAGTGCCTTCATGAGCGCAGGATCGCGTGGGCCGATGGGCGGGCGGAACCGGGTCACCCCGGCAATAGTACTTGCCAAGATCACGTTCCCGTTCATGAAGGCGTACCGGTACTGGGCAAAATGGTTCCAGCAGACCATGTTCGTGAACGTATTGTCGCTGTGTGTCTGGGGATATAGTGCGTAGTGGCGTTCGAAAAATGCCCGGTCGGCAAGCGTAACCGGCCTGAAATCTTCCTGTGAAAGCATCACGGATCACCATGGTAGATCAGAGGAATGTGCCCCTCCATCCGGGCAAATCCCAGTGGAAGGTAGAAGTTTTCCGAGCCGGGCTCGGCAACAAGGGCGATCCATGAGATCCCCGCTTCCCTGCACCGCGCAATAAGCAGGGAGACAAGCGCCGTCCCCAGATCCTTCCGCCGGTACTGGGGGAACACCACGAGATCCTGGATATACGCATCTGATACACCATCCGAGATCACGCGCCCCATCCCGACTGCGCGGCCTGTTTTTTTATCGGCCGCCACCACGAAGGCAAAGCTGCCGCTGATAATCCTAGGGATCTCGGCAGGATCAAACTCGTCCTTCCACCAGCAACCGGCCCGGTACAGTGCGATGATCTCATCCTCATTCCACGAGCGCACAAGAGAGATGCTGATATCATCCGCATTCATCGCACACGACCTCCCGGGGAAAAAGATGGCAGAATAAAAGATAACAGTTATGGTGCTGGTACCGGGCCATCGTTGTCATTACCAGACCCGTTATGCTGACTTCCCGCGGACTGCCTGCAACTGCCCGACAGCAGTATCGACAATCGCCCCGAGCTCCCCGATCCCCCAGTGCTCCGAATTGAGGATAAGGTGGTAGATGGAGAGATCGTTGATATCGATATCATAGTACTGGCGGTACCGCACCGCTTCGCAGTGCTCGCGTTCGAGCGTGATCATCTTTGCCGTCTCTACATCAGCAATCTGGTCGCGGAATACGATCCGTTCGAGCCGGCAGCCGATGGGGGCAAACAGCCAGATCCTGAGATCAGCCTTCTCCACCATCCAGCCCGAGAGCCGGCCCTCGACAATGATATTGTCTCTCTGTTCCGCGATCTCTTTCTGCCGGGCATCGATCATCTTGTCGTAGGCCGGGTCTCTCTCGGCAAGCCGGCCGAATTCGGCAAGTCCCATGTTGTGCTTTTTCGCACATTCACGGAAGACCTCGCCGGCCGAGATCATTGTAAACCCGTGGTGTTCTGCAAGGTACCGTGAGAGCGAGGTCGTCCCGCTGCCGGGGAGCCCGCTCACGGTGATCCGCATCAGATTCCCCCGATGTTGAGGGCCTTTCTGATCACCTGACTGATCGTAATCGAACAGATCATATACCAGATGATCCATGCAGGAATAACCCAGAGCAGGGGCGCCGTCAGGCTCACCGTCCCGTAGTACGGGAGCGTGATCGTGTTGTGGATCTGGCTGAGCCGGTACAGCAGCCAGAAGAAGATCGGGACGGTCAGGACCAGGATATACGCCATCGGCTTGAACTGCTGCTGGGAGAGCTCGAGCTGCTCGCGCATCATGCGGTCTTTTTTCACGTCCAGTTTCTTGATCCTCTTCTCATCCTGGGACAACATTGCTTCCCGGTACTCTTTCTGGAACTCCTTCATCCGGTCCTGTACTTCCGTCATCCGCTCATAATCGATCGTATACTTCTGGATAACAGAGGAGTACAGGCCGGTCGCTGCCGAGAGGATCACGATCAGGATGAAGAACGGTATCCCGAACCCTTCAACCAGAGGGGCAAGAACCGTATCGATCCCGTGCCCCACACCAACCCGCAGCCATGCGATGCTGTAGGAGAACATCATCAGCAGCATGAAGAGCAGTGCGATGTATAATCCGTACTTTTCCCAGAATTTTCCAAAGTCCATGAAGTCACCTTACATGGGATTACCTGAGGACGTCTGCCATCTCCACTGCGGCAAGATCCAGCAGGTGATCGGCGTTGGTGATGATCCTGATGGTACACCCGGTTACCATGGCATATGCGGCGGCGATAGAGCGGTTGAACTGCTGGTGCTCGGCAATTGCACGCGCACCTTCCTTGTCCCGGCTTCTCGTCTCGTCATTCAGGCGCCGCATGAGGATCTGGTCATTATCCGTTTCAACGAGAATGATGACATCGGGCATGATCTCGCGGAGTACCCATTCAGGAAGCCCGGCGAGATAACCCGTAGGGGTTTTCACCGATGCGTGCGTGTCGATCATGACGTTGCCGTCAATCTTTGCGATCGCCTGTGCCGCACGCTGCTGGAGCCGTTTCTGATCGGCCCGGTCGAGCGTACGCATCTGGTCGCGGTTTTCCACGAGCCCCTCGCTTTTGGCCACTTCGAACATAAAGGAGCCAAAATTGATGGGCTGGTATTCCACCCCCTCGCTTTTGAGTTTGTTCAACGCCTCGTTGATGACCGTGGTCTTACCGACCCCCGGCACACCCGTGATAATGACCTTTTTTCCTGCCATTCCTGTTCCCTTCATCAATCATTCTTTGCCAAAGAACGTCCGCATGAACGGATACATCTCCATGATCTGCTGGCTCGCTATCTCTTCGTACAGCCTGTACGTGATACTCACGGTCAGTAACAACCCCGTACCGCTGACAGCCCCGATGACACCGAAGAGGTTCGCAACCACACTGAGGATACCGATGAATACCCCGCCGATGATCGTGACACGGGGGATGTACCGGTCCAGGTATTTCTCCAGCACCTGGGGATTTCTCCGGTACCCCGGGATCGACATACCGGACATCTGGATCTGCCGGGCCACATCCTTTGAATCGAGACCTGCGGTCTTGATCCAGAAGAGTGCGAAGATCGCACCGCCCACTACCATGAATGTCGTATCGATCCCCATACGCAGGAGGACTTCCCAGGGTGCGTGCCCGAGATCGGTCGCCCACCACATCCAGTCTGTCGGGCCGCTGATAGGTGCGAGGAAGTACATCAGGCCTGACTGGGGGGTCTGGCCGTTGAATTTACCCAAGATGGTGATGCCCACATTGGAGAGGAACATCCCCACCATCTGGATGTTGGCCTGGAGCACCCGTACCAGGATCATCGGCAGGACACTGGCGTAGATCAGTTTGACCGGGAAACGTGCCCGGGCACCTCTCACCTGAGCATGGGCGAGGGGGATCTCAATGCGGGTAGATTCCACGTAGACGATGATCAGGAAGATGATGATGGTGGTGGCAAAAGCAAGGAGATTCGTTCCGAAGTACTGGATGAAATTCGCACCGTCAAGCACGACCGCAAACAGGCGCGGGAAGAACCCGACCGGATAGGGATCGCTGACAGCGGTCCAGTTGATGAATCCATTCACGAGGGCCTGCGAGATACCGGCAATAATGAAGAGTCCGACACCGGAACCGATACCCCACTTGGTAACCACTTCATCCATCAAGAAGACAAGGACACCACCGATACAGATCTGGATAAAGATCAACAGCGAGACAGCGAAGAGGTTGCCGCCGAAGAACTGTGCTGCAATGGTGGGATCGGGCTGCATGAACCCGCCGATGAGGTTCGGCGCGGCCTCGACCACGATCATAACAAGAATGAGGATCTTCTGGAGACCCATGTACATGACCTGTCCACGGGCCTCGCTCGTATCAATATGGAGGATATCGGCACCTTTTAAGAGCTGGAGCACGATGGACGCCGTGACGATCGGCCCGATACCGAGGTGTACGATCGAACCACTTGCACCGGCAAGCAGGGCACGCCAGTACATGAACACATCCTGTGAACTGGATGCAAGCCCGAATACCGGGATATTCGTGAGCGCAAAATACAGAATTAAGATTCCCAGTGTCCACATCAGTTTGTTCTTGAAGTGGACATGCCCCTCAGGGGCCTTGACTGCGGGCATCGCAGCAAGAATGGGTTCCATTCGATCCAGCAGGTCTCCCATTATTTCACCAAAAAATCAGGTGGGTCAGACGACCTGCGTCTTTCCACCAGTCTTCTCGATCTTTGCCTTTGCCTGGAGAGAGAATGCCGCTGCAGAGATGTTGAGCTTCTTTGTGACTTTTCCGCTGCCCAGCACCTTCTCGATGCCGATATCGGCGGCGTTTAAGACAATTGCATCTCCGTCCTGTTTGGCGATTCCCTGGGCAAGAAGCGAGGGTACGATCTGATCGATAATCCCGACATCCATGGAGGACACAGTGACGGCAGGGTTATGGAAGAACCCATCCTTACCAAAGACCGGTCCTCCCATTTCCATATACCACTTGACAAAGTGGTGGGCGTTGATGCCTGCGCGTCCCCTTCCGCCACGGTTGCCTGCACCCCGGCGGTTCTTGTGGGTTCCGCCGCCACACGTCCGCGTTCCGCGGTATTTTGAACGTTTGTTGGTTGGCATCTCTTCACCTCATCTTATAGAGGAGAGTATTGATCTCCGGACCATAATAGCCAAGCGCTCCACCCTGTACGAACGTGCGCTTTGTGGTCTTGTATCCCTTGCGCGGCGGGTGAAGCCGGAGAACCGGCTTGAGGCCCGGAATGTCGCGCAACTTTGACTCGCCCTTTGCCAGTGCCTGTGCAAATTCGATGATAGTGCTGAAGGTCGAGTTGGACTTGATATACTCATCCGTCAAGGGATCGTCCCCGATCACGCGGCCACGGGTCGTGAGAAGGGTCTCGAGGGTCGCCGCATCCACTTCACCGTAGGCAACGTAATCCTTCACCTTACGGATCATCCCGAGGTTCTCGGGAGTGTCCGCCACGAGCACGCAGTGGTTGATGTGGTGCAGACGGAGCATCTTTAACGTGTCTTTGATGTCCCGGCGGGTATTGACCACGCCACGGACCTGCACGACTGCGTACATTTACTCTGACCCCCCGGTTCTGATCATATTGGTCTCTTTTAACGCGTTGAACGTTGCCTTAGCGAAATTGATCGTCGTGCGCGTCTGTCCACGTGCAAAGGTCCAGACATCCTTGATGCCGGCGAGTTCAAGCACTTTCTTGCTGATATCACCGGTGACAAGGCCGATACCCTGCGGTGCGGGCTTGAGGGTGATCCGGACACTGCCGGCCGCTCCAACAACCTGCATCGGGATGGAGTGCATAACATCGCACCCGCATTCCCAGCTGCCGCACCCGCGGCGCACCTTTACAAGGTTCATCTTCGCCTTGGTGATCGCTTTCTTGATTGCGTCACCGACCTGAACGTCTTTTCCCTGGCCGAAGCCGATGTACCCGTTCCGGTTGCCGACAATCACGACGGCACGGAACTGGACCCGGCGGCCCGAGTCGGTCATCCTCTGCATCATGGCGATATCGAGAACCTCGTCTTCGAGGTCCGGGAGGAACATATCGACGATCTCGGGTTCCTTGATCGGCCTGCCGCTCTCGAGGACCTGATCGATACTCTTGATCTCTCCTGATGCGACAAGCTTGCCAAGACCGGTGACCGGGCGCCATTCTGCCTTTTCGTATGCCATTTACACCAGCTCCTTCTTTATGGCGGCTGCCACCTGCTCGACATTCCTGACGATATCTCCGGCCTTCTTGTTGTAGGCTGCAATATGTGCACCCTTGAGCCGTTCCTCTGAGGGAACGATCCCTTCGCCGTGCGGGATCTCAAGGCCTGCATCGACTGCCCCTTTAAGCGCGGCAAAGACCCGTGCTCCCGGGGTTGCCCGGGCAAGGCCGATATCGAGGATCGCGCGATCCTGCCCTGCTTTTTTTGCCTTTGCGGCAAAGAGCATGCCTGTAAGGTATGCTGCAGGCGTGTTTGCAGTTGCCCCGGTGTAGCCGTACTTTTCGAGTTCGGAAGAATTTGCCGATACAAGGGTCTTATCCCCGTCCATCTCGGCGGTGACCAGCTGAATAAGGATATGCCGGTTTGTCCTGCGTACGACCATGCGCGGCGCATCAGCGACAACGAGCTTGGTTCTCTGGTAATAATCAGTTCTGCCTTCTCTCCGCCTGCGGAAAGCGACTAAATACCGTGGTCCGGTCGCCATGTTACTTCAGCCTCCCGGCAATGATCTCCATCTGTGCTTTCATGTGCGCGACACTTCGGAACTGCCCGCCGGCTGCCTTGCGGTAGATGACCCGGTAGAGGTGCCGGTCAATGGTACCGGCCTCGCGGAGTGCGACGAGTGCCTTCCTGATCGCACGGATCTTCTGGATCCATGCCCGCTTGCTGGGGGTCCTTGCGCCCTGTGCACCTTTCCGTTTCCCGACCCCTTTGCGGTGGCCGTATGCCCGCTGTGCGGTGCGTATGCGTGCCCTGCCACGGCTCACACCTTTCTTCTGGTGCGCCTTGATCGCACCATCGGTGATGAGCCCGCGCAGATCCTCGCGGGAGATAGCGTTCTCGATGTCCGAGAGGCGCTCGGGGTCGAACCAGACGCGGTTGACACCACATTTCAGGATCGATGCGGAGATGCGTCTCTGGCTGGCGACATCAGTCATTCTTCTTCACCTCGGATGAGGACTTTTTCTTTGCTTTTGCCTTCTCGGCCTTGGGCTTCTCCTCGGCAGCTGCCGGCTTCTTTTCGGCAGCTGCCGGCTTCTTTTCGGCCTTTAACGGAGCAGATTTTTTGGCAGGAGTCTTTGCCGCTTCCTTTGCCTTTGGCTTTGCGGCCTTCTCCTCGTTCTTTGCGGTTTCCTTGGAGGCAGGCTTGGACTTTGAGGTGGAAGCCTTCACCGGTTTTTTCTTTTCAGCGCCTTTCTTTTTGGTACCTTCTGCCCTGGAAGTGCTTTTCTTTGCCGGGGCCTCTTTCCTGGCCTCTTTTGCCTTCTTCTCTTTCTTGTCCTTTGCCGCTTCCACTTCAGGCTCGGCGGGAGCCTCTTCCCTGACGGGCTCCTTGATCATATGTGCATTGAGGATCTTGAAGCCTGACGCTGCTGCCTTCTCCTGAAGAGCTTTGCGCTTGCGTGCACCGACGCCGGCTGATATCCGGATCGCCTGGGTCTTCGCGTCAAGTTTTTCGAGATCTTTTTCCATAAACACCAGCACTTCAAAGAATCCGCTGGGGTGCATGCCGCGCACCGCAACCGGGCTGCCAAAGCCGGGCTTGGGCAGGTTGCCCTTCGCCTTTC
>JACTVF010000346.1 GCA_019695435.1 Methanoregulaceae archaeon
AAGTTGTATGTTCCCTCTCCGACGTAGACCGCATCGACCCGGTTGTGGGTCATTGATTTGGCGTTCCATTTGTCTTTCTTTTTTCCGCTGCCCTTCAAGTCCTCAGTCGTCTTGGGAATGATTTCCGGGTAGTAGAACCTGAACTCAGGATTGTGCTGGTAGTGCCCTGATATTCTGGTGCCGATCTTGATGGCGTTGTCTATGATCTCTGAAGCGATCAGCGTTCGCGTACTCGAATAGTGCGCGCGCCGCATCCAGCGAATCCACGCGTCGCCATAACCCAAACGGCGCATGAGTTCTTCGTCGGTGTCGTTGAAGGGCAAAGCCCACCACATCGGGGCGCTCACCGATGCAACGGTAGTTTTAAACATGTCGCGTGGGACTTCCAATGCAAGTCTTAAAGATTCCTGCTCAAGTTGGCGGCAGATCAGGCCATGGAGATTTGGCGAAAGTCTTGAGTGATTGAGAATGACCTTGTTGAAGTAGAACAGGGAACCGAATCCATTCAGTCTGACGATGGCCCGCTTGATGCGGGGGCTCATGTCATCTGATACAGGAAGAATTTTCCATCTTACCGTTGGAGCCTCGGCCACAGCGATGCGTTCTGCTATGGCCTCGACGGAGATCAATTGATGAGTTCCTTCTGCCGGTTGATGGCCGTGACCAGCTCGTGCGCCACCGAATCGACATCGCGGGAAATTCCGTCTCCATCCTCGTTGGCTCTCAGGAACCTTCCGTCTAACTGAGCCGCAAGCCTTGCCGCCGCGATCACATCCTTCGGAGCTGCATCGTCGTCTGCGAGTATACCGATGATCCGGTCCAGGGCCATCTTCATTCCCAGGGTCACTTGCTTTTTCAACTCTGCTGTCTCAGGCAGTTTCCTGATTGAGTCACGCCATGCCTCTTTCAATTCCTCAAGGGTAGACAGGTAGAGCGGGTCTTTTCGGTAGTTGCACAGCGTCTCGTAATGGCAGTTTGCCATCTGCTTTCTGATCCATACTACAGGCTTGCCGCGCCAATCCCATACGGCAAGCTCCATGATTCTTGACTCGCGGGATGCTTGAGACTGGTTTCCATCTTCACGTGTGGGCATCAGTTCGACCTCGCCCCAACCAATGTGGGCTTGATGATCCTTGAAGGCTCGGGAACCGGAACTAGAGGCGCCGCCACAATTACGATGGCGCTTGGATTGATATCGCGCACGGCCGCCGCCAAGTCCGCATTGCAGCGCGGGCAATGCCCTTTAGCTCCATGCTCAATGACAATCATCGAGCAGTCTGGCATGTTGAAGATTTTTGGCAGTGGAAGCTCCGGCATGTCCACGCCCATTTTGCAGCCTTCACATGTTGCGATCATTTCTTCTCCCATGCCGCTGGCTCGGCATCGAATATGTCGGTCTGCTTCACAACTGTTGACTGCGCGTTTGCTACAGGATGTCCAACTCCCGCGGCTTGCATGAACGCCTCAATCGCCACCAGTTTCCGTATCTGATGAGGTTCCCTGCGGGGGGACTGCGCAGCCAAAGTCCCTCCTGTTGCGCCCATGTTTCTGCAAGGTTGGCCTACCTGCGCCCCGCACCAGTTCGTATCGGTACGCTCCGGACATTTGACCGACTCGTAAATCTCCGTCAGCCGGTTCCGATGGGTAGCCTCGAACTTGTTGATATCATGCATGGAGCTGCCTCAGAATTGAAAGTACCTCGTGCTCCCTCATCATCACGAATGTCTCATTTTTCGCCACGTTCATGTCGTGGCCGGCGAAACGCGAATGAATGACCCGGTCGCCCAACTTGTACAGTTTGCACTCCGGCCCGACTGAAACCACGATCCCGGTGATCGGCTTTCGCTCCGCAACTTCGGGAATCACGATTCCGGCTCTCCATCCGGTCGCCCTGCAGGCGGTGCACAACTGATGTCCGGTCGCCCACCACTTTTCCCGGTCATATCCCAGAGCCTGGCATTCCCCGCAAGGTACAGTCGAGTCGTCAGAGACACGGAGGCTTTGGGTTCCGTCACAATGGATGCAAACAGAATCCTCAAGGTATCCCCGGCCATGACACTGCCTGCACGCATCCTCAAGTTCCAGAACGTCCTTCCTGACCAGAATCCTGTCCCCGGCCATTGCCTGCATGTACTCAGGGTGAGACCTGTACCAGACCAGCATCTCCCTCGGTCCACGTCTCCCAATCTCCGCCAGCCGGTCCTCTCTGGCCTCTACAATAACCCCATTCACGTTCTTTCTGACCAGGCCTAACTCATCCGGCTCCTCAGACAATTGCGCCAGCATCAGGTCTATCGGGCCTTCCTCAATCTCCCCAAGAGCCCTCGAAAACGCACCGGACTGCTTGGAAGGCACCAGAGAAAGCCCATCCTCCACTCGCTCGACATTGACCTCCAGAGGCTCAATTCGCCCGGTCGGCATACGGCTCTCATTGATCCCCTCAATATCTACCCCGGAATCCAAGGCCCCCAACTCGTTCGCCTTGTTACCCAAATCCGACCGCTTTAACTCAGGCATCGCTTCCTCTTTCCGAATAGTACACCCGTTCAATAACTGCCCTGCTCGATTCCCTGCATCCCGCAACCCAACTTCATGCAGACCAGCTTTCCTTTGAGCCGGCGTAGATCGCCCTCACATGAACGGCAGAGCTTCACAGGCTGATCTAACTTAGGAAACTCTTCCAAGTTATCGGCTTGAACCAAATTCCGAGCACCCACCAACTGCAAAGGATTTTGCATAGATGCTATCTGACAACGACGAGAAACAACATAAGAGAGACTACGGGATTCGCGCTGTGCCTCATTCCTCAAATCCGATACAAGATCAGAAGAAAGCCGTAACGTTATGTGCTCCGTTGTGCCACTCACGAACACAATGTAACACACTGTGGCACAAAAGAACACGATTGGCGGAAAATTTTGCGAGGGGGAAGCGATTGCCAATGCCGACCCCCACCCATCGATTTGACCCCGGAGGGGAGATCCCGCACGCAAGTCTATG
Organism: Methanoregulaceae archaeon; assembly: GCA_019695435.1. Taxonomy (GTDB): domain Archaea; phylum Halobacteriota; class Methanomicrobia; order Methanomicrobiales; family Methanospirillaceae; genus Methanoregula. The sequence continues at coordinate 3,001 of JACTVF010000346.1, forward strand.
CGAATCAATCATCTGTCAGTGATGGCACGACCTGGCGCCGATGGACCGCGGATCGGGCGCGGATTGACAGGCGTGATCCGTTGGGCCTCATGTGGGTTGGACTGTCTTACTGCTCCTCGGCATCTTCTGCCAGAAACTTCCCGTCCAACGACTCGCAGACGCGCTGTATCAGGCGGATCACAGCCTTGGCCTGGGCTGGCGTCGGGCAGCTCACAATGAGGTGCTGCGCCGGCAATCTGGCGAAATCCATCGGCCTGCCGCCTGATCTGCAATAGCTTTCAAATGTTACTCTTAGCTTCGTTCTGCG
>JACTVF010000347.1 GCA_019695435.1 Methanoregulaceae archaeon
CAGGACACTTTATTCCCGACCACGTTCCGTGGCCTACGCTGATTGTTTGATGCTAGCACAGGCCAGCACCAAAAGCAACAACATTCCGCCTTGCGGCGGAATACGCCTTATATCCCCACGCGGGGGCTTTACGGCGTTTTTCCGGGTAAGACTATGTTGCGGAACCGTTCTTCCTCTGACGGTGCCTAGTTGCGCCCACTGCCCGGACGTCCTTTGAGTTTCCGCATCACGCCCATCGATAAAGCCGTACATTGCTTGGAAGCACCGAGGACAAAGCGGGTGGTCCTTATCCTGTCTGAACGCCCTGTGTCCGCGCCTCTTGAACTTGGCAGTCCGCTTACACTCGCAGGTCATTTCGCCGCCTCCCGCACCTTCGCCAGCAGCTTAGCCTTTGCGTCGCTGCTGAAGTTGCTGGTCACCCACAGCCCCGTGAATAATTCCTTCCCCGCCTTCACGAGGTGCTCCGCGCCGAGGCCCTCACGGGTGGTGGCCAGTGCTTTGAAGCCCGGCATCACCCGGCGGAGGTTCTCTTCGCCGATGGCCCGAAGGTCGTTCAGCCACGCCTCGGTCGCGTTCCCGCGCTCGGCCTTCGGTTGCTTCTCGCCCCTCACCGCCGCCTGCGCGGTGACTTTCACTTTAGCGACCCGCTCCCGCTTGACCACCGGGTCGAGCTTCTTCTGCGGTTCCTTGGCCCGGTCGTAGCCGTTGCCCTTCAGGTAATCCTCAAGTGTCGGGTACTTCGTCTGAAGGATGGCCGCCGCCTTCACGTCAAGGATATCCACTCGAATCGGGTCAGGCAGTTCGCCCTTGCGCGCCGCGATTGGCTGCATGCTGGCGTTCACGTCACCGACTTTGAGCAAGTACCCTACCCTCCATCCACCGCCTATGTCATAGTAGGATACCGCCCGGTCAACCAGCGTCGCCAGCCGTGGCGCAAGCTCCTTGCGCTGCTCCTGTGCTTCTTCCTCGCAGGCTTTGCGTTCTTGCGCGTCTGCATTGTTGTCGGTCATCTTCGCCATTAGCGTAGCCCCCATTTCCAGATGCGTACCCGGTTGCTCTGGCGGATGAACTTCCCCTTCGCCCGCGCCGGATGCAGCTCTGGGTAGTGGACGGTCCAAGCGTAATCCGCGCCGTGGCCCTTGGGTGGGTTCTTCGACACCGCCAGCGTGTCCCAGAATACCTCGCGTCCCTTGCACACCGGGCAGTTGCAGGTTCCTGCCGACCGCCACTGCTCGCGCGGCAGCGGGATAAAAATCGTGTCCTTGACTCGCTTTACCGTGGTCCCGTTCATTTTGCCTCCGGATGCTCTTGCGCCCACTTATGCTGTTGGTAGTGGACTCCGTTTGATACGGGGTCCGGCTGCTCGTCTTGGTTGTGCGTGTCTGGCAGCGCCCACATTATGAGTGTGCATGCCAGTATCGCCCCGATGACGTAGAGTACGTGATTTCCTTCCCATATTCTCCATTCTATGGCAAGCGAAGTCGGAAGTCAAGCCCTACTGCACCACAATATGGCCGTGCTTAAAAGTCACGTTGCCCACCTTGACGATGGTCTTCCCGTCCGGCAGCGCGGCCCACAAGGCGAACTGGCTCAGCACGAAGTTCGGGATGCCGAATTGCTTTGCCGTCTTCGAGTCGCCCGGCGAGGGCCGGGGGTCGCAGTCCCGCGGATGCGTGTGTACGATGGCGATGTCGCCGGAGAACACCCAGACGTGGTCCTTTGCCACCTCGTGGCTGGTGGAGATGGGCCGCGCGTTCCCGTTGGCGTCGAGCGTCATGGAGAACTCGTCCATTCCGTAGCCCATGTACGTGCGCGTGGCCTTCAGGTAAAGCTGCTCCAGCGCCGGGCTTGGTATGGTTGGAAGGCTCGGGGCCTCCGCGAAGGCTGCCACCGCCATCAAAAGCATCGTCAGTACCGTGAGCCGTAGCCAGTTCATTTCGTTCTCCTTTTTGCTGCTCATCATGACCGCAGGATACCGCCGGTCGCCCGGTGACTGCAAGTCACCGAAGGTCATTGTCCACTAGTAACCAGCCGGGCCGGCCCGCTGCCGGGCGTAGGCTTCGAAGCACCGGGCCTCCTATGCGGTCTGTACCAACCGCAGCTTGGCAAAAGGCCGTGACCCGGCGTTGAGGGGTTGGTTGCGCTTGGAATCCCACACCCGCCCGGCGGTGTCGTCGCGGACCAGCCACAAAGGCCGACCGTAGCGGTACTCCGGCGTGAATCTCACGAAGGCGTCGCCGCCGCAGGTAAACTGCAGCAACGCGCTGCCGTGGGAACTCATGATGTGCGCCGCCAGAATCCGAACGCCTCCCCAGTCCTTGATACCTTCGACCTGCGAGGGGTCGAAGCCTGCAAAGGTGTGTTCCAGCCAGTCTTGAATCGTCATGTTACTTTCCCTCCAGAAGGTTGGCTACGTTGATGAACCGCAGGATAGAGCAGTCCGGGGAGGACTGCAAGTTACCGAGGGTCTAGACCTAGAGTAACATCGCAACACCGGGTGTTGCGGAACGCAACGGTTCCGCGCCGCCGCCGAGCGGAAGATGCCGTGTATTGTATGGGTTAGGCTTTGGCATACTAGCACGCATCGTGCTCCGGGGTCAAGGAGTTTAGTGCGTCTCGGCCCAATTCGCCCCTGTGGCCGTCTCAACCATCACCGGCACGTGTAGGGTGAAGGCGTTCTCCATGATGTCCTTCAGCGCCCGGAGCGTCTCTTTGCCGCGTGCCGAACTCGCCACCGAGCCGTCCAATTCGTCGTGAACCTGCAGGCCCAACCGGAGCCCGGTACCTTCCGCGAAGATACCCGCCTCCCATGCCTGTACCATCGCCTTCTTGATGATGTCCGCCGCCGAGCCCTGCGTGAAGCGGTTCAGTGCCTTGTGGGTGAGCGCCCGGACGATGTTCTTTTCACCGTAGGCCAGCCGCGCCGCCATCTCTTCCAGCGCCGCCGGGCGCTTTTGGCCGCGCTCCCAGTTCCTTGGTTCGAACAGGTCGAAGCGGCTGCGCCGCCCGAGCAGGGTAGGCATGTAGCCGTGCTTCCTCGCCCAATCCGTGGCTGCGCGGGATACGGCACGCACGAACGGTACCTGCGTGTGGTACTGGTCCAGCATGACTTTGGCTTCCGGCAGCGGCTCCAGCGTGACCGGATTTACAAGCCCGACTTGCCCGGCCAGCTTGGCCTCACCCATACAAAAGGCGAGCCCGAAGTTGATACCCTTGGCCTTCTTGCGCGGTAGCTTGGTAAGGTCCGCGACCATGACGTGGAAGTCCGTCTTCGGGTTCTCGCGGTACATCTTCTGCGGAACCT
>JACTVF010000348.1 GCA_019695435.1 Methanoregulaceae archaeon
GCATTACGTCGGGGAGACAGAGAAGATGGAAGAGAACGATACCCGCGACGAACCCCGTGACCGAGGGCTACGTCGCCTCGAAGCGGTCCCCTATGTTCCACCGGGCGGGCTGTAAGTCGGCAGCGACGATTTCACCCGTCACCATCTCCCGCCGCCGACTCCCCCATTGGCTCTATTGTGCCGGCCGGCCCTGAATTTCCCGCCGGCCTTACTCCCACCCGAAAGCACCATCTGCCAGCGCTCTCTGCCAGACGATTTCGCCCGGTGGCTTGCAAGCCGCCAGTTGCGGGGGTAGACTGCCGATTGTTTGCGGCCCTGGAAGCTGGGCCGACTGAAAGTCCGACAATAGCCCTGGAGACGTATGCCACGATGAGCAAGGCCGCTTGACGGCCATAACGACAATTTGATCGACGCGCGTAGCGTCCAACTGCTTCACCCAAAACGACCAACCTGGGCCGCAAGGCTCTTGAACAGTAGAAGCAGCCTCTGGACCGCGCCCCGTGAGAACGGGGCGTCGGCCGGGCTGTTCTACTGTGCCCCTTGGTCGGGGCTGGGTGAGCGGCAAGGTTCGACGCCCTTTTTTATTGGAATCGGATTGGGCAACCACAAAATAAAAGACAGTTGTCATGACCTACTCAGCCGAAATCAGCAGGTCCAACCCCATGTGCTTCCTGTTCCTCATCGATCAGTCGGGATCAATGGCCGAGCGGTGGGGTGTCGAATCGGACAAGAGCAAGGCCCAGGGAGTCGCCGACGCTATCAATCGCCTCTTGCAAACCCTCGTGCTACGTTGTTCAAAAGGCGAGTACATCCTCGACCGCTACTATATCGGCGTGATTGCCTATGGTGGCGAGCTCAGCTTGCGCTTTCCCAGTGAAGCCTTGGCTGGAAACCTGCTCCAGCCCGTGAGCTTGATCGGCAACAATCCCCTCCGCGTCGAAGATCGCGTCAAGGTGAAGGACGACGGGGCCGGGGGACTCGTCGAGCAACGGATCAAGTTTCAGGTGTGGTTTGAACCGAAAGCACAAGGACAGACCCCAATGTGTGCTGCGCTCCAATTGGCACGCGGAGTAATCACCGATTTTGTCAGCCAGTATCCGAACTGCTTCCCGCCGATTGTAATCAACATAACCGACGGAGGGGCAACCGACGGACAGCCTGGGCCTATGTCCGACGCAATAAGAGCCGTTGCCTCGCATGATGGCAACGTCCTGCTGCTGAACATCCACATTTCCGCCAATGGCGAATGGCCGATCCTCTTTCCGACCCAAGACGGTTCCCTGCCTGACGACTTCGCGAAGTTGTTGTTCAGCATGTCCAGCCCGCTGCCACCGACGATGCTCGCTCAGGCCCGAAAAGAGTTGGCATCGGTTGAGGAGGGTGCTCGAGGCTTCGCCTTCAATGCCGATATGGTTTCGGTTATCAGGTTCCTGGACATTGGGACACGGGTCGGATAGGAGTGCCAGTCGAACGGCAAGCGTCATGCCCTGGAATTCTCGCACGTTCTGGCTGGAGCGAAGAGGCAATAGCCCCGCTGAATACGAGGACGCATCGGCTGCGAACGACGAGACGGGACGTTATGCTGTGGCCGACGGCGCTTCGGAGAGTTGCTTTGCTCGGCTGTGGGCCAGTCTGCTGGTCGAGGGCTTTGTGCATAGCGGCCACGCCGGTACCGAGCGATGGATCACATCTCTTTTTGACTTGCAGAAACGGTGGGACGCGGATGTCATGGGCCAGAAACTGCCCTGGTACGCCGAGCCCGGCGTGGAACAAGGCGCATTCGCCACCTTCCTTGGACTCAGGTTGACGGTGCATCCCGACGGTCCCAGCCAGTGGCAGGCGATTGCCGTGGGCGACACCTGCCTGTTCCACACTCGTGGCACTGATTTGTTGCGTGCGTTTCCCCTGGAATACTCAATGCAGTTTGGCAACTCCCCGAAACTCGTGGGCTCGCGCATGTCTGCCGAAGACGTCAGCAGGAGGCTAAGCCTTTGGCCTGACGGTCAATCGCAGCCAGGCGACCGACTCTGGACAATGACCGATGCCTTAGCGCAATGCTGCTTGGCCGAGTATGAAGCGGGCGGTAACCCGTGGGGCGAAATGGAATCACTCCTGGGCGTGCATGAGGATGGCGATGAATTCGCTTTGTGGATAGAAGGGCACCGCAATGTGGGTCGGTTGCACAACGACGACGTGACGCTCCTGGCAATCCGGTTATAGAACATCATGGCTTGGCCAGCAAATGTTGACTATCAAGAAGCGATCCAGGATCCTCGCGTTTCTCTCAACGACGAGGAGTTGCGGGGCGGGCAAGTTGTCTGCACGTCTCTGGGGCTCCCAATGCCGTGGTCGGGTAATTTTGCCGACGTCTACAAGATCCACTGTCCAGCGACCGGCAACACATGGGCCGTGAAGTGTTTTACCCGCGAAGTCCCGCATCTGCAAGAACGTTACCAGAGCATCACCGAGCACCTCCAGCGGGCCCGACTTCCTTTCACAGTAGACTTCCGATACTTGGAACAGGGTATCCGCATCGCCACTACATGGTATCCGGTCCTCAAGATGTGCTGGGTCGAAGGGCTGAAGCTCGACGAATTCGTCAAGGAGCACCTGGAACGACCCGGGAATCTGGAAATGTTGCTGGACTTGTGGGTTAAGCTCGTCGCAAGACTCCGCGAAGCTCACATGGCCCATGCCGACTTGCAGCATGGCAATGTGATCCTCGTGCCGCAGAGCGACGGCTCGCTGGCCTTGCGGCTGATCGATTACGACGGCATGTACGTTCCCGCCCTGGCAGACGCCGGATCGGGTGAGTTGGGGCATTCGGCCTACCAGCACCCCCAACGGCTCCGCGACAGAAGTTACAACGGCGAGGTGGACCGATTCTCCCATCTCGTGATCTACACATCAATCCGCTGCCTGAGCGTCGGTCGGCGTGAATCGTGGCAGCAGTTCAACAACGGCGACAACCTGCTCTTCTGCAACACCGACTATGCCGCCCCTGGCCAGTCCCCCGTGTTCCGCACCTTCTGGAAATCCGAGGATCGAAATGTCCGGGCTCTCGTCGGACGCCTCGCGTTAGCCTGCGGTCAGCGTCTCGAACAGGTGCCCTGGCTTGATCGCGTGGTGGACGGGGAGAACGCTGTCCTGCTGACGCCGAGCGAAGAGAAAGAGGCGACCTCGCTGTTGGGGACGCCGGTGCAAACGTCGGCAGCAGCGCAACCGCGCGCGCAGGCGACGATGCAACCCGCCGCGGTGGAGCCGGCCGACGCTACCGCGCACTTCAATCGTGGCC
>JACTVF010000015.1 GCA_019695435.1 Methanoregulaceae archaeon
GTTCGCGATATCTCGCCGGACCCCGCCGATCTTGCAGGTGCCCTGGATCACCCTGCCACCGGTGGTCTGTTCGAACACGTCAAGGATCCGCTCCCGTATCCTCCACGCGTTCATGAACAGGTTTTCAAAACCGAAAGAATCGGCAAAGAGCCCCAGCCAGAGGAGGTGGGAGTGCAGCCTTGAGTACTCGGACCATATCGTCCGGAGGTAATCGGCACGCTCCGGTACCTCGATTTTCATGATCTGTTCGACACCCACGCAGTAGGTCATGCCGTGGATGAAACTGCAGATCCCGCAGGTGCGCTCGGCAACATAGACGTATTCGGTGAACTCCCGTTTCTCCACGAGTTTCTCAAATCCCCGGTGGATATACCCGATCGAGGGGATGACATCGACTACTCTCTCGTCCTCGAGCACGAGGTCGAGGTGGATCGGTTCGGGAAGGACCGGGTGCTGGGGCCCGAAGGGGACGATGATCTGCTTTGTCATGGTTTCTCCCCTTTTACAATAGTGACCCCGAACGGGTATTTCACCGATGTCCTGATGAAGGTGCCCTTGAAATCGATATTGATCCCCTTTACCTGAATACCGAAGAGATCATGCATCTCGTTCTCATACACGAATGCACCCCAGTACATACCGGTGATGCTCGGGACTTCCGTCTCACCTGTCACGGTAATCCGCAGGTTTTTAAGGACATAGTCCTTGTCAAAGGAGTAATTGATCTCGAAGGCGTTGTCGTCTACCTTCGTGCAGCCGATCTGGACAAGCCGGTAGCCCTCGTTCCTGCACTGTTCCACGCTCCCGATGAGCTTTCCGACGTCGATAGGGATAATAGACTGCTCCTGTGTTATCATACGGAATCACCTGCCGGTTTTGCGGCGGCAGCCGGTCTGTCGTTCATCGCCTGCCTCTTTGCTTCCAGAATCCCGAGGGCCTTGACCACACCGTCGATAATCGCCTCGGGCCGGGCCGCACACCCGGGAACGAAGACGTCCACGGGGATCACCTTATCAATACCGCCCATCACGTTATAGCACTCCCGGAAGATGCCGCCGGACGCGGCACAGATGCCGATCGCCACTACGACTTTCGGGTCCGCCATCTGGTCGTATGTATTTTTGAGGATCTCCCGGTTCTTGTCGTTGACGCTTCCCGTGACGAGGAAGACATCGGCATGCTTCGGGTTGCCGGTATTGACTATCCCGAACCGTTCCACGTCATAGACAGGGGTCAGTGCCGCGAGCACTTCGATGTCGCACCCGTTGCAGGACGAGGCGTCATAATGGATGATCCAGGGGGATTTTGCCAGGTAGGTCATGGCACGACCACCATCCTCAGGTAATACAATACCCCCAGGTTGATGACGCCGAGGGTTCCCGCAACGAGCCAGGCACTCCGGAGCGTCATCTGCCACTTCACCCGCGATGTCGTGTTGTCGACGAGGATCTCAAGGAAATAGGCGATGATTATGGCCGCGATGGCGATGAGGGGGTTCCATGCAAAGAACAGGTAGACAACCCCCAGCAGGAAGACGTACTCGTACCAGTGTGCGATCTCGATCCGTCCAAGGTTCGGGCCGGCAAAATCGGTCGTGACCCCCTTGACAATCTCCTGGTGCGCATGATGGGACGTGGACAGATCGAATGGCGACTTCCTCAGTTTGATAGTGAGCACGATCAGGTAACCGATGAAGACACCCGGGAGGTACAGGATAATCGGCGTGGTGGACTGCACAATTGACCCCACGTAGAAACTCTTGGTCACCATGTACATCCCCACGGCCGTGATGATGATCATCGGCTCGTACGCGATGATCTGGATCAATTCGCGTTCCGCCCCGATATGACTGTATGGGGAGAACGCTGCATACGCCCCCAGCACAAGGAAGATATGCGAGAGCGTGAACGCGAAGATCACCAGCAGCATATCCCCTCCCGAGAAGAACAGGGCTCCCGCAACAGCCATGAAGACGAGATAGCTCAGGGCATAGAAATTCTGGGTCGTCGTGACGACGAGGTTCTCCTTCTCGAAGAACTTTCCCACATCGTAGAAGGGCTGGAGGAGGGGCGGCCCGACCCGTCCCTGCATCCGGGCAGTCACCTTGCGGTCGATCCCGGCGATAAGCCCCCCGGCCACCGGCGCAAGAAGCAGGTAGATGATCGCGTTGATGATCGATGCGTACGGTTCCGGGATCATAGGATCACCCCCGCGATCATGATGAAGGCAATGAGGATAAGGCCCCAGCACACGAGCGTGCCAGCCATGAAGAGCCTCTCCTCACCGAAGTAGTTTTTCAGGTAATAATTCGAGAGGACAAGGTCATGGGAGACCCCCATCGAACCGGTATACTTCATGCCGCCTTCCGTGGACATCCCTCCCATATACGGTGGCGCTATACGCGGCGCCTTGCGGGTGAACAGCATGGAAAACGGCATGATGATCAAGAGGCCGAGCATCAGGAGCATGATCGTGATGTTGGCCTGCGCGAGCCGGGTCGTCTCCCCGTAGATCTGCATCACGAACGGCTCGATGAGTGCCGATGAGATCAGCGGGAAGATCAGGGCGACAATGACAACGAGCCCGGTGAGTATATAAAGGACTGCCCATTTCTCCGGCCTGATCCCGGTCTCCACGTTCTCCTGGTGCCGCATCACCGAGAGGATCTTTCCCATCCACTTGCACCAGAAAAAGAGGCTGGCCGAACCCCCGAATGCAAGGATGACGATGAAAACTAGGCCGAAGGGGGCGGCGGTAAACGCCTCGATCGCTGCCCATTTGGAGATGATCATACCAAACGGTGCAAGGAACATGCCGGCCATGCCAATGAACATCATGACGGCAAGCTTCGGCATGCGCTCGATGAGCCCGCCCATATCCTCAATATCCCGGCTGCCGATCCGGTTTTCCACCGTGCCGACGCAGAGAAACAGGAGCGATTTCGCGACCGCATGGAAGATCATCAGGAGGATCGCCACCCACATGAGGTTGTAGGTTCCCACCCCGGCACAGGCCACGATCAGCCCGAGGTTCCCGATGGTTGAATACGCGAGCACCCTTTTTGCGTTGCTCTGGGATATCGCCATGCAGGAGGTCAGGAGGAATGTTATCCCGCCGACAAGGGCAATCATGAGACCCTCGGTAGTGCCCATCAGCACAGGGGCGAACCGCAAGATGATATACACACCGGCCTTGACCATCGTGCTCGAGTGGAGCAGGGCAGAGACCGGCGTGGGGGCGACCATGGCCCCGGTAAGCCATGACGAGAACGGGAGCTGGGCTGCCTTCGTGAGACCGGCAAAACAGATCAGAACTGCGGGGATGATGGCAAACACGTACCCCGAATAGATCAGGGTATTGAGCTCCAGCAGTCTCCCGGAGGGATCCATTGTCGCAATGTAGATCAGGGCGGCGGCAAACGCCACCCCGCCGAGCAGGTTCATGGAGAGCGCGAGAAATGCATTGTTGGTCGCCTCTTCCGTCTGGGAATACCCGATCAGGACAAACGAACAGAACGTCGTGATCTCCCAGAAGAAGAGGATCCAGACAAGGTTGTTGGAAAAGACCAGACCGAACATGGCGGAAAGGAAGACAAACAGCAGGAAAAAAAACATCCTGCGACGGTCTGCGATCTCCGGATGGTGCTGGTGATAGGTCTCCATGTAGCCCAGCGAATAGACGCAGATCAGGCTCCCGATGATCCCGATGATAAGCGCCATGATGATCGAGAGCTGGTCGAAAAAGAGGTTAAAGCTCAGTTCGATCTTATGGCCGTAGGTCGCCTCGAACCAGAGGATCAGGGCAGCCTGGACAAGGACCAGGATCACGGCAGAATATTTCCTGTGTCGGATACCGAGGTAGAGCAGGTAAACCGCGATCACCAGCTCGATGATGATCATGACAAGATCGACCGGCCCGCTTGAGCAGGCGTAGGTGATCAGGCCCTTGTCAAACCCGGCAGCGAGAAGATACAGCGATACCACACCGATGCCCAGTGCGGAGATCTTGACAATCCAGCTGCTATCAAAGCTTTTTCCTGCAAAAAGCAGGAAGATCGCAGATATCAGCGGAAAAAGGATCAGAAACAGCAATAACTGAACGATTTGCACCAGATGTCCTCCGTATCATTTTATGGGCATTTTTCATTATTAATCATATTGAATTGCACATGAACAGCAGTTTTCAGAAGGAGGAAATCCAAAAACGATGGCCGGTTACCACTCCAGCATAAAAATACGGCGATTTTTTCGTTCTCCCCCTCAGGTACCGGGTTCGTTTTCCCGTGGTTCAGGGAGGATAAAAGTTTAATGTAACAAAAATGCAGTACTACTGTCCTGATGGCGGGTGGCCGGCGTGGCAGGGACATTTCGTGTCCCACGAGACATGGCACCATCCTGAAGGGGTATCATATACACGGGCGGTAACAAAATCCTGCCGTGTGATCGTCAAACCTGATGTGTTATGGCCTTATTATCAGACCAGCTGTTCTGGAGAAGCATAGTGCGGTATCAGTACCGCAGTCTGTATACCGGGTTCCACAACATGGCAGGGAGGTCAGGGAATGTTTGAACTTCCAGTTGTCATCATCATAAGCATCATTGCACTGATCGTTGCAGGGCTCCTCGCACGCAGTGTCCTCTCGCAGGACGAGGGGACGCCCAAGATGAAGGAGGTCGCCGATGCAATCCGGGTGGGTGCGGAAGCATTCATCAAGCGACAGTATTCGACCATCGCAATCCTTGCGATCGTACTCGCCGTGATTATCTTCTGCGTGTACTTTGTCACCGGCCAGCAGCAGTTCGCCGTTGACACCTCGCTTGCGTACCTCTTCGGTGCGTTCTGTAGTGCCCTCGCCGGGGTCATCGGCATGTCGGTTGCCGTCCGGTCGAATGTCCGCACTGCAGCCGCTGCCCAGAAGAGTGCGGCAAAAGCCCTTGAAACTTCATTCCGGGGCGGTGCGATCTCGGGACTGATCATCGTCTCGATGTCGCTTCTGGGCGTCTCGCTCACGTACTATGCCCTTGGCGCGAACCCGCAGGTCACACCGTTCATTATCGTCGGCTATGGCTTTGGTGCCTCGTTTGTCGCCCTCTTTGCCCAGCTCGGCGGCGGTATCTACACGAAAGCAGCCGATGTCGGCGCAGACCTCGTGGGCAAGGTCGAGGCCGGCATTCCCGAGGACGATGTCCGGAACCCGGCCGTCATCGCAGATCTTGTGGGAGACAATGTCGGGGACTGTGCCGGCCGTGGCGCCGACCTCTTCGAGTCCACCGCAGCCGAGAACATCGGTGCGATGATCCTCGGTGTCGCGCTCTTCCCGGTCTTCGGGGTTAACGGCATCCTTTTCCCCATTGTGATGTGCGCATTCGGCCTTCTTGCAAGCATCATCGGTATTCTCACGGTCAGGGGCACTGAACACGGCGACCCGATGGTCTCCATGAACAGGGGGTACTATATCACCGCGATTATCAGTGCCATCCTCCTGTATGTCGCCGTGAACTGGCTCCTGCAGGGCATCCTGTGGTTCTACCTTGCCGGCCTTGTCGGTATTGTGCTCTCGGTGCTGTTCCTCATGGTTACGCTCTACTACACCGACCATCACTACCGGCCCGTGCAGGAGATCGCTGACGCCTCCGAGACCGGAGCGGCGACAAACATCATCACCGGTTTCTCGGTCGCCCTCGAGACCACCGCCATCCCGGCAATCCTGATCGGCGCCGCCCTGCTTATCGCTTATGAATGTGGTACGATGACCGGCATCGCGTACGGCGGCATCTACGGGACGGCAGTCGCAACGATCGGCATGCTCTCGGTCTGCGCCTACGTCCTTGCGATGGACGCTTTCGGTCCCATCGCCGACAACGCCGGCGGCATTGTCGAGATGAGCCAGGCTCCAGAAGATGTCAGGAAACGCATGGACGCCCTCGACGCAGCCGGCAACACAACGAAGGCCCTGACGAAGGGATACGCAATCGGCAGCGCCGCTCTTGCCGTTTTCCTGCTCTTCAACGCCTACATGTCCGATATCTCCCGGCTGATAGGAAAGACGTTTGACACGGTCAATATCGCCTCAATCCCGGTCTTTGTCGGTGGGCTCCTTGGCGCGATGCTCATCTTCCTCTTTGCAGGCTTTGCGATCCGGGCCGTCTCAAAGACCGCCCAGTACGTGATCAACGAAGTCCGCATTCAGTTCAAGGACCCGGCCATCATGGCGGGCACGAAAAAGCCCGACTACGCCCGGGTTATTGATATCACCACCCTCGGAGCACTCAAGAACATGGTGCTCCCCGGCATTCTTGCCGTAGCATTCCCGATCTTTATCGGCGTGACGATGAAATACGAAGCGCTCGGCGGGTTCCTCCTCGTCGGGACCATCACCGGCATCCTGCTCGCCCTTATCCTCAACAACGGGGGCGGCGCATGGGACAACGCGAAGAAATATATCGAGAGCGGTGCCCACGGCGGTAAGGGCAGCGAGGCCCACAAGGCAGCCGTCATCGGCGACACGCTCGGCGACCCGTTCAAGGACACCGCCGGCCCCTCGCTCCACGTGCTCATCAAGCTGCTCGCGACGCTCTCGCTCGTGCTCGCGCCGCTGTTTATCTGAAAACTACGAAAAATACTTTTTTTAGGGGCCTTCCCGATCCGGCAGGATATCGCGCCTCCGTGCGATCAGCAATCGGTATCCGGGACCTGCTGCGCAGCCGGTGCAGATCTCTTCCGGTACGCAAGCGCTTCTTCCGCGATGAACCGGATCATGCAGGTATCACAGGGGTCCGGCAGGCTGGTACCGGGAAACGTACGGTCCTCGTGTAGTATCATGAGAGAATTTTTGGAGACATTGCGCAGGTCGGCATCATGGTCCGCCACCAGCGGTTTGAGATACCGGCCTGCATTGGGATCGCCCAGTGTCCCGAGCATTCCCGCTGACATCACCCGCACCCATTTATCCTCGGCATCAAGGCCGCTTACCAGGTACTCAAAGAGAGGCCTTCGGAATTTTTTTAATGCCTCCGCAGGGTCATGGCCTCCAGCTATGCCCCTAGCCCTTTCTTTATCATAATTCCCGTTTGTCTCCATCCTGATCACCCTCTTTTTTGGATATGATCGTCCTGTGTGGCCGGGGCATCTTTTTAATATTTGCACGCTGCTATTGCATGGCATACTGCCAAAGAATACCCAAACAGAGCCGATCAGGGAGCTGATCCCGGAGCCATGAAAAGAGAGGGCGTGCCACGTTTTTATGTTCCGGTGACAGGAACACCGTGCTTTTAGCCGGATGACTGCCGGAATCTCGCGGTCGGGATATGGATCTCGAAGCGTGCCCCCCGGCCATACTCACCGGTCTCCCGTATGGTCAGGCTGGTGAGGGTGAGGATCTCCTGAGCGAGGAACAAGCCAAGACCCGTATGCGAACCAAACCCTTTGACAAAAATGTTCTGTTTGTCGGGGGGCGGAATTCCACACCCGTCATCTGCAACAACAAGGTCAAAACCGCCGGGAACCACGTTCCCGTTTACTTCTATCTGCGTCACATGTTCCCCGTGCATGAGAGCATTCTCAAAAAGATTGTAAAACACCTGTTTTAACAGCGGATCGGCGAAAACTTCGATGCCATTGAGGGATGCGTCAACGTTTACAGGAGAGAAGCCGCCTTCCCCACGTACTGCCGCAATGGTTGCAGAGAGATCCTGCCAGCGGGGGTTCTGCAGTCCCATATCCTCATACTGCTGGGTAAACAAGATCTGGCCACGGATCACGTCCCCGGTCTGCATCGCCCGTTTGAGCAGGTCCTGAACCCCGGGATCTGTTACCCTGCCTTCCAGTAACCCGAAATAACCCTGGAGTGCAGTCAGCTGGTTGAGGATATCATGCCGGGTAATCGAGGACAACAGGTTCAGTTTTTTATTTGCTTCATGCAGCGCCTGATCCTTGTGCCTTCTGTCCGTGATATCCCGCCCCACGGACAGGTACTCTGTCACCCGCCCGTTTTTTTCAAAAACCGCCCGGTCCGACCACTGCTGCCACCGGATTTCTCCCGAAGGCATGCGGATGCGGTGTTCAATCATCTGTACCGGATGATCGGGGCGAATCGATACAAAGTGTGCAGCAATGAGCGGATGATCTTCTTCCGGAATATCCGGGACAAATTTGTGTCCGATAAGTTCCTCACGCGTTTTCCCGAAATACCGGCAATACGCATTGTTAACAAAAATGTGCCTTCCATCCGGTGAAAACCGGCAGATAAATTCCGTCTGGTCTTCCACCACGTCCCGGTACCGCTCCTCGCTCTGGACAAGCGCCTGCTGGTTCCGGGCCAGCTCGTCGTAGTTCTGGCGCAGTTCCTCCTCGGTTGCCGTCAGCTGCTCATAGGCTGCGTTCAGCTCCTCGTGCGCGGACCTCAGTTTCTCTTCGGCACTTTTTCTCCTGGTGACATCACGGATAGACTCAATCGCACCGATCACCGTACCACCCGAATCATAGAGGGGAGACGCAATACGCCAGAGAAACGCACCTTTGCCCTTGTAGACTGCCGGACTGTACAATTCGGAAATAAGTTTATCGCCGTTCCGGACCAGATTCGGATACGCATTTTCAAAATTTTTATCGTTATTGAGAACGATGTCCACCAGGGGAACCCTCGTCTCGTTTATTACCGATAGTGCATCCAGGTACTTTCCGGTGCCAAGGATCGCATCGGAAGGCACCCCGGTCATCTCCTCCATCATCCGGTTCCAGGAGATCACCTTATTCTCACGGTTGATCGCAAACGTCGCATCCGGGAGAAAATTGATGAGATCTGCCATCTGTTGCCGGGATTCCATGAGATCGTCCCGCATCCGTTTTCGATCGATAGCCGTCAGGAGTTTGTGTTCAAGTTCGACGAACTGGGACTTTTGCTCCCCGCCTTTCTGGAGGTAGAAATCGGCACCGCTGTTGAGGGCTTCAATGGCGATCTCTTCCCGGCCTCTTCCGGTAAAGAGAACAAAGGGAAGATCGTGGCAGTGAAGGCGGATATACCGGAGAAATTCAATGCCATTGATGTCGGGCATCTCGTAATCTGAGATGATGCCGTCATACTTCCGCCGGTTTATCTTGTCGCATGCCTCCCCGACAGACTCGGCCGTATCGATACAAAAATTTCCTGACCTTTCAAGAAAGACCTTACCGACATCGAGGAGCGCTGAATCATCATCGACATATAACACCGACAGCATACGCGTTACCTCAGTATGAAAATAGGAAAAGGTTACCAAAGAATAAATGCCAACCGATCTGATTCTGAATTAAATTTGTTTCCATAACCTGAACTCTGCCGAAAATCCTGCCGGTATAATTTCTCGTGTTGATGACCGACATACCGTGAAGTGGAAATACAGTGCCCCGGACGATCCCGGCGGAAGACAAAAGGCTTCCTTGTCAGAAGCACCGGCCTGAATATCCGGGAAAAACGGGGGGCCGGTGGCGGGCGGGAGACGAGCGGGATCGTTTCAGCTGCACCCGGTCCAGCCGCAGTGCTTGCAGATCCCCTGGTTGCAGCCCTCGCCAAAATCAAGGGGTTCGTGGCAGTCGGAGCAGAGACGCTGCTCCCCGGTCTTTCTGATATTCCAGTCACTGAGGGTCGAGATGCTCTGGTTTTTGGCCGAGAGATCGATGCACCGCCCGACCACGTCGGCGCAGGAGTGGCCTTCCGAGGAGGGATTCTTGATCGCGGAGATACAGTTCACCTTCGCAAACTGCTTGACGAACTTCCCGTAGGGCACGCCGTTCTGGAGTCCGGTACTGATCGCACGGCCAAGGGCGCTGTTGTTCGCGTCGCACCCCCCGCTGCCCACGGTCCGGATAAAGACTTCCATGGGTTTTCCCTCCATCAGGTTCACTGTCACGTAGAGCCGGCAGCACCCTGACTGGCAGAGATACGTCCGGCCGGCCAGCTCCTTGGGCCGGTCAATAGACAGCGCCGGGATCTTTTCCAGTACCGCTCTTTTGGCCGTTGAGGCCGTAGCAGATTCCGAGTGCAGTGGTATTGCGGTGGGGGCGGGCGTCTTCTCTTTTAACGCGAGCACGACATCCTCCCTGCTTCCCGTCCGGTAGATGGTGATCCCCTTGAGGCCCAGCTTCCACGCCATCATGAGCGCCTCCTCGCAGTCCTCTTTTGTCGCTCTGCCGGGCATGTTGATGGTCTTGCTGATCGAGGCGTGGACATGCTTCTGGAAGCTGGCCTGCATCCATATGTGGTCACGCCACGGGATGTCGAGCGCCGTCTTGAAGAGCGCGAGGAACCCTGGCGGCAGCCAGTGCAGGTCCTGGATCGTCCCGGTCTCGTGAACGTGGGAGATGACCTTTTCTGCCTTCTTTGCCCGCTCGTCCCCGGCAAAACCCATATCGGACAGGGTTTGCACGAGCGCATCCTTAAACACCGGGTTCACGATGACAAAGGTCTTCCCCACCGTGTTCTTTCTCGTGTAAGCAAAGGAGAAGATCGGTTCGATGCCGCTCGAACACCCGGCAAGGAGCGAGATCGTCCCCGTCGGGGCGACCGTCGTCATCGCGGCGTTTCGCACGGTAAGGTCCTTCCAGATGCTCCCTTTCCACGCCGGGAAGGTTCCCAGTTCTTCAGCGCGCCGATGCGACTCGTTCACGGCCGTTTCCGTCACGATCTGCATGATATACTCGCACCATGCCCGCCCCTCTGCTGAGTCATAGGCAAGGCCGATCATGAGCATTGCATCATGGACACCCATTACGCCAAGGCCGATCTTCCGTGTCCTCTTCGTCGCCTCGCCAATCTGCGGAATGGGAAAGACGTTCTTGTCGATCACGACATCGAGGAAACGCGTCGCCATCCGTGCAGTTTCCCTGAGCAGGTCCTCATCGATAACGCCATCATGGACGCAGGCAGCGACGTTGATGCTCCCGAGCACGCAGCTCTCGTAGGGCAGGAGCGGCTGCTCCCCGCAGGGGTTCGTAGTGTCGATCTCCCCGAGCAAAGGTGTCGGGTTGTGCCGGTTGATCTCATCGTAGAAGAGGATGCCGGGTTCACCGTTCTTCCAGATCCCTTCCACGATCCCGGTCCAGATCTGGCCGACCGTGACCTTCGCTCCCGTCTGGGGGCGGGTGAGCCAGACCGTGTCGAACTGCCTTTTTTCAACGAGATCCATGAACTTATCGTTGACCATCACGGAGATGTTGAAGTTGGCGATGTCCCCCTCTTTTTTCTTGGCTGCAATAAAGGCGAGGATATCGGGGTGCCACACATTGAGGATCCCCATGTTTGCCCCGCGACGGCGGCCGCCCTGCTTGATCACATCGGTGGCCGCGTTGAAGACCCGCATGAATGAGATGGGGCCCGAAGCCACGCCTTCCGTAGACTGGACGGGAGAGCCTTCCGGCCGGATATGCGAGAAGTTGTACCCGGTACCCCCGCCGGTCTTGTGGATGATCGCCCCTTCCTTCATCGCATCGAAGATCCCATCGATGGAGTCCGGGACCGGGAGGGTGAAGCAGGCGGAGAGCTGCCCCAGTTCGGTTCCGGCGTTCATCAGGGTGGGGGAGTTAGGCAGGAAGCGCAACGAGACCATCGCCTCATAAAAGCGGGCCCGCTCTGACTCATCTTCTGCCAGGGCCGAGGCTACGCGGCGGCAGATATCGGTAAAATCCTTCTCCCCTTTCCGCAAGTAGCGGGCAGAGAGGATGCTGTCGACGACGGATGGTGGGTTCATGGCAGGCTCCCTTCTGTGTTTGGCTGTAAAGATAAAAAGGACCGTTCTACGGATGAAATATTGCTCATGAAATAAGTTATAGGTTGTTGTCCGCTGTGCATGGTGGATCGGCGGCTCCGCCCCCCATGAGAAGATATTTCCATCCTCGGGAGCGTAGATGTCCTCCACCTGATCGGAGGGCGTACGGCGTTTCGTACGTCCGCGTCCCCCGCTTACCGGGGGACGACGACCTGGTCGATACCGTGGATCACGCCGTTTGCGCAGGCGATATCGGGGATGGTCACAGCAGCGCCACCGAAGGTCACGACACCACCGTGCTCCATTATCTCAACGGTGATGCCCAAGCGTGTCTTGGGGAAATTCAGTTTCTTTATCGTGCTGCACGAGAGGTTTCCGAAGAGGATATGGTACTGGAGGATACGGAACAGTTGCCCTTTGGGATCGGCCATGAGCGCGGCGAGGGTTTCCGGGGGAAGCCGGCGGAATGCCTCATCGGTGGGGGCACAGACTGTAAACGGCCCTTTCCCGGAGAGCACGCTATCAAGGCCGGTTGCCCGGATGGCCTGTGTCATCAGGGAAAACCGGCCATCGGTTTCGAGCGTTCTTGTGATCGTATCTGGTAAGGTCATGTCAGGTATCCTGTAAAAAGTCCCGGGTACGCTTTTGTCGTGCCCGACAAAAAACCTGTTTTTTCCGGCCGTACGTTACGCGCCGGTTCATGCCGGTATCCTTTTAGCAGCCGGATCCCATATCCACGGTCATATCATTTGCGAGCCGGCTGTACCTTTTCGGGTTCGCATCGAACTGCTTCTTGCAGTAGTTACAGCAGAAGTAATAGTTCGCATTCCGGTACGTGCTCCTGAACTGGGCGGTGTCCTCATCAACTATCATAAAACAGACCGGATCGGTGGCCATAACACGTTCTCCTTGTTCGTACCTTTCCATCTGGCATGTCACCCAGATAAAGGTGTGGAAACGACACGGGCAGTAGACAAACAGGATTTTCTCATCCGGCGTCATTTGCTTGTCATGGACCGGCAGGAGCACATCCATACCATCTGCGCGGGGGAACAGATCGAAGCGGCCTATACGGCAGCCCTCCGGGATTTGCAGGAAATCACCCGGATCTATGTCTTCGCGGACAACGAACTCTATGTCAACTCTTCCCGCGACGAAGAGCGGACAAAAGCGCACAAGACGGCCGTCCGGGAGGCGGTGAACGGAGTCAAGGCCCTTGCCGCATCCCTGAAGATACCGGCATCGCTCGTGTATATCGATCCGCCGGCATCCGGATCGGTGGCCGCAGCGGTGCAGAAGATCAGAAGCGGGTATCCCGGTGCACGTTATACCTTCGATCTTTCCGGCGGCTCAAAAGATCTCTCCCTTGCCCTCTTCCAGATCTCGCTCTGGCTGGAAGGCGATGCGTACTATGCTTTTGCCGGGCCGAGGGAGGCGGAACCGTCAGGGAAACTGGCAGTCCCGAAGATCCCGCTCCGGGACATCGCGGCAAACCCGAACTATACGAGGATCCTCACAGTTCTCAGTAACACGCCCGGTAAACAGGAGCCTGCCCCGAGGATTCTCTCCCGGTCGTACATCTTCACCCAGCTGGAGTCGTTCTACGTGCCGGTCAGGACGAAGGGTGTGAAAACGAATGCCTCCCCGACAAAAACGGACGCCGTCACCGGGAAGCGGGCGGTGATCCCAGTGCTCAGCCAGGGAACGTTTTCCAACTTCCTCAATGTGATGCTGGCAGCGGATCTGATCCGGGAAGTACCAGGGCCAACCGATAACCGGAAAGAGAAGTATTACCAGATTACACCAGGTGGCGAGCTTGCTGTACAGCTTGCAGGTTCATTAAAATAAAATTCCCAAAACCGCATGTCACATGTACATCCAATATTCGCATGTACATGCGATTATCACATGTACATGTGACAAAAAATTCCCCACTCACGCCGGACGGCCGGGCCTGAGGGGGGTGGGGGTACCCCTCTCCGGAAAAAACCGGGGCCGGTCATTTTTTTTTCGGAGAGATGAAACCCCTAGGTGAATTTTTTTAAAAAAAATGAGTCTCCTTACCAACACCAATCAGAAATTTTCATCACATAGGAAATGAAACCCCCATTCTCATGGAGCGAGACAGAGCGAAGATGTCCTACATGAACAGAACAGCTGCCATCACGCGAAAATCCGGATGCAGAGAATGAGGGGCAGGTCAATTAACATCTTTACCCCACACGATACGGATAATTATATACTGGCATATGGATAAGTGCACACAACTATGGATTTATCGATTAAAGATCGGAAGCACCTATGGAGCGCTGCTGCGGGAATATGCTCCTATCATCATAATGGAACTGGTTGCGAAAAGGCGTTATTTACCAAAAATAGGGAAATTGATACAAATGTAGGTGATGAGTGTCACATTATTGGAGAAAAACCCGCAGCTGCGAGATATCAAGAAGAATATGATGAAAAAGAAACCTACGATAACGCCATTTTACTTTGTAAAGTTCACCATAAACTTGTCGATGATAACCCAGAACTTTATACACCAACTGTTCTTCGACAGATGAAAACTGAACACGAACAAATAATCTCTGATAGAGTGAGAAAGAAGGAAATTACACCTTTTATTCTAAAAGACTGTCATTTTGTGGTTGAAGGTAATAAAGGAAAAGATGAGGTTATCGGATTAGATGCTAGAACATCAACCGTATTTTCAGGGGTTAGGGTCGAAGTTCGAAATAATGATGCTAGAAGTGTTATCGGTGCAAGAATATCTGGACCACTCAATATAACAATGACAACTTGTCCAAGATGCGGAAATCCTGTTTCTTCAGTATACTCGGGTCAAGTTACTGCACCAATGAGAGAATGCCCTAACTGCCATCATCGGTTTTGAATTCTTTTACATTTTCCACAGTCCAGGGGACCGATCAATCCCTTGTGATGTTCACTCAGATTCATGAGATTTGCCCGGCGGGAGAGACAACACGACCTTAAAAAAACGGATTATACCAGCAGGTCCTTTCCCATCCGGTACGCCTGATCCATGAGATCACCCCGCCCCGTCACCGGGGGCTGCCGATAAGGATGAGTCATTTTTTTATGGGGTATGACGTCTCCTGTTATCGTACCCACGTCACATTCGCGGGGTGCTTGTCATGGGCCTCGGGGGACTCGGTCGGGTACCCGAACACAATAGTTCCGACCGGGCTATATCCTTCGGGAATCCGGAATCCTGCCATGAGTTCCCTGTTCTCATATGCAACTTCCGTCGATCCTACCCAGCAACTGCCGATGCCGAGCGCATGGGCGGCAAGCATCATGTTCTCTGCGCAGAGCGAACAGTCGATTTCACGGAACCGGCTCCCTGTTTTACCGATAACCATGATGACCGTCGGGGCATGGTAATAGATCGAGTATCCGGGGCTTTCAAGCATCGCCCGGAACGCATCGGACATCCCGTCATGCGCATCCTTCATGTGCGCAATCATGATGGGTTTACAATAATCCGAGACCCGGGTGAGGAATTCCTGATCCTGTATCACGATAAATGCCCACGGCTGGAGGGCAAGGGCAGACGGGGCATAGGTTCCTGCTTTGAGGATTTCTGCAAGAACCGCATCCGGTATCTGCCGTTTCTTGTATTTCCTGACACTGCGGCGTGTCATGATTGCTTCGATTGCGTCCATATCTTCAATCCTCACGGCCGTTACCGGCAACCCTTGTATCAATCCCTCCCTTACGAGGGGGCATCTTTTTTCCAAGACGCTTTCCCATCTCAAACGCTTTCTTAAAGTCCTCCGGGAAGACCTCGCGGCGCCTGCGGGCCTTTGTCTCCGGGTCAAACCCAGACGAGACATATTTTGAATAATCCTCAAACTGCAGGGTATCGGTCACCATGAACCATTCGGAGGGGCCGAAGATCCGTTCCAGCAGCGACGAGGTCAGCCGGAACTGTGCTTCGTACGCCATATCTTTTACCCGGGTTTCGTCAGCGCCCATCGTGTAGATAAACCCGGTGGGCATTTTCCGGGAAAACAGGGAGGATCGCGCCGCATCGTAGACAAGGTATGGGAAGACCAGCCGTTCCAGAAACGACCTCATCTCGCCGGTCGCTGTTCCGACATAGATCGGAGAGCCGAGGATGAGGGCATCAGCGTTCCGGATCCGTTCGAGGACCGGGGTCAGGTCGTCCTGCAAAGCACACTTTCCATAACTCTTCCCGCCCACAAGCTTGCAGGAGAAGCAGCTGGTGCATCCCTTGTAGCCCAAGTCGTACAGGTGCACGAGCTCCGTGTCTGCCTCCAGCGATTTCGCACCTTCGAGCGCGTGTCCAAGCAGCGTTGCCGTATTCCACGTCTTGCGTGGGCTTCCGTTGATTGCGATAACCTGTGTCATAGGTTCACCGTTTTTGCCAGAGATTCTTATGCAGGTTTTTCTCGTATCAGGTATGTCCGGTCGTGCCGGTTTCCCTAGGATTCCTGAGCCTTTTTCATCGTCTTGATCAGCCAGTCCATGTTCTTTGCGGCATCCCGTGCACGGCCGA
>JACTVF010000349.1 GCA_019695435.1 Methanoregulaceae archaeon
AAGACCTTAAAACCCAGCTCAACACCTTGAAACGCCATCCCAAGGAATCGTACAACGATGTCATCGAGCGCCTGCTCACGCTCGCCGTCGATGAGGACCCGATCAGCGAAGAGACACTTTCAGGGCTCGAAGAATCCCTGGAAGATGTCCGGAACGGCAACCTGATCCCGGAGAAAGAGATCATGAAAAAGTATGGGGTTAAATGAGCCACTGGCAGATCAAATATACCCCGCGGGCAGACCGTGACCTCGGCAAACTTCCCCCCGAACTCGCCCGGCAGGTCATCCGTAAAATTCATGCAATCTGCGAAGATCCATACAGCCATATCAAAAAAATAAAGGCATCGAACCCCCGGCACCCGATATACTCGGTCAGGATCCGGAGGGGCGTCCGGGCTTTCCTTTCGATCCATGACGACGTTCTGATCATCCACGTCCTTGAAGTGGAATACCGGAAGACGGCATATCGGGATTTTTAGACCCCCCCAACCTACAACCATTTAACCCTCGCCCCCAGAATCAGATCAATGCCATCGCAGGAACACGTCCACATCATCACCACCGGTGACGACATTGCCGCCACCTACACCGCATCATTCCGGGATTATCCCGACATCTCACGGACGTACGTCTTTTCCGACAGCACCATCTATCTCAAACACGCGGATCCCGAAATTGAAAAGGCGAGGTTTACCATCAGGAACGCGATCTCCACTGCAAAGAATATCTCCACATCCATCGGTATCCCGTTCTCAAACGAGGTCATCTCCGCTCCTGCATACCCGGCCGTTCGCGATACACTTACCAGAATTCACCGGGAACATCCCGGCGCACGGTACACCTTTGACCTTTCGGGCGGGTCAAAAGCGCTCAGTATGGCACTCTTTGCCGTCGCCCCGTGGGTGAATGGCGAGATCCGGTCGGCATTCGATGAGAAGGTTCCGCGGCCCGTCCCGCTTCCGGACCGGTCGCTCGCATCGATGCTTGCAAACCCCAATTACCAGACGATCTTAGCGCTGCTGGTTAAATACGGCAAAAACGAAGGGAAATCGACGGCTCCTGCTCCCGTCTCCCGGCAGTACATCTACAAGCAGCTCTGGCCGCTCTACACCATGGTAAGGACGCGGAACGACCTTCCTGCCGCGACTTACAAAAAGGGAAGGAAGGCCGCGGACGAACTCACCCAACCGACGTTTTCCGGGTTTATGGCCGCTCTTGTGGACGCGGGACTTGCTAAAGAGGTCCGTTCCGGGGAAAACAGGAAAGAAAAATACTACCGGCTCACCGAAACGGGAGGGATGGCTTTCCGTTTCGGTTCCGACCCTGCCACGAACACGCTGGTCAAAACGGTGCTGGAAACACTGTGACAAAGTGGGTTGCTCCGGAAAAAATCCGGAAAAAATGTCTTTGATTCGAAAATGATGTGTTAGTTATTCGTCCGATTATCGGATAATTATCCGATTGTAGGATGTACAACTAACTCGCCCTTTATAGTTCCGACGTGAATTTTCGGGAGGTCCCGGATTTTCATAAAAAAATCCGGATCGCCCGGGCCGGTGAAATTTTTTGGCCGCAAAAAAAATCCTGAATTTATTTTTCGGGCCGGAAAAAGTATCCGCATTCCGGCCGGACCGGGTCTGGTAACACTCCCCAAAAGAGAGTTGCCTGCCCACCCGGAAAGCGTGGAGGACACGAAAGGCGCGCCATAGTACCGGCCCGGACACCACCATTGTGAGAAAATTCCCGCCCAAAATTTTCCAACTTCCCGCGCTTTATATCACGCCCGGGTCAAGCATTGGATCAGCAAAAGAAAGAGGAAGTATCATGACCGAACCCTGCATCACAACCCCCGACCAAGGACACGAACCGGTAACAATGAAGATCCCCCTCCCCGTTCACCTGGCATGCATCCTGCTTCTTGTGGCAGTCACGGTATGCACCGGCCCGCTCGCCGCGTATTTCGCGTAGAAGTGGGATCTTTTGCACCACCATTCCCGATGCTGCCACGCCTTCCCCCTTTCTTTACTCCCGGAACCATCCGGTGAGATGTGGTCGTAAAAACAGGGACTGCTCATCTGAACATGCGATCACAAAAACGTAAGCGGGTTGAGTTCTGCCGCGGGGTCGGCATGCACCTTGATTCGCCGGATCAGGGCAAGCTCGGCCGCAAGCCCCAGTTCCCGGCAGTAGGCCTCGGCCTGCACCAGCTTGTCTGCCGTATCAGCGTACTTGTCCGGGAATTCGTCGGCAACGGAGGGGTAGAGCAGCGATTCGGAGATAAAGCACTGCGCCATGCCCCACTTCGAAGAGATCTGGCAGCAGATCTCAAAGGCGTTGCTGTATTTCGCGTCGAGATCCTTGGGCAGGGGCCGCCGGAATTTCTGGCTCGCAATCCGGGCAAGTTCGCACTCACCGATCAGCACGTGGGCAAACCGGCTGATGCTCCGGATACGCTGCGCCGCAGTCTTTGCTTCTTCGTACAGGCCCGCCGCCCGGGTAAGGTAGGGTCCGGCCGCTCCACCGGACGAAGAAAACGCATACGCCCGCATCAGCTCCGCCTGCTCGGGCAGCAGCCTGACCCGGCCCCGGAACATATCGTCATGGTAGATTGTATCCGCCATCTCGTAACATTCCCGGGCCTTGTCGTACTGCCCCGTAATGCGGTAGAGCGTCCCGCTCCTCCGCCAGGTATCTCCCCGTATCTCTTCGACATCCGGGTTCCTGTGCTCCGGGTCTGCCACTGCCGCACGTTCGAGCGCCCGGGAGAACCGGGCCGGGGCAAGCGCCGGACCGGTCGCACCGCAGGCAAGCTCTACCTCCCCGGCCCCGAACAGGTTCTTTGCCTGCGCAAACGGGCCCGCCCCGTTCCTGCGTGCATCAGAAAGGAACGCTTCCTTTGCACCGGCAAGATCGTTGAGATGCAGAAGAATGCTGCCCCGCGAGATCCGGGCCTCGGCGAGGATCGCATCCGGGTCAAGCCCCTGCTGCCGTGCAAGTCCGATGCCCCGCTCAAACGTCGCCGCCGACGCTTCGTACAGATCGAGGGTCTGGAAGAACTGCGCATACCAGAAGAAGAACCGGATCTCGTGCTCTTCCGGGGAAGCGGTGGCAACAAATCTCAGGAAATCCCGGGCAAGCGAACCGTCGATATCGCTTGAGGGGACCTTCCCTTCAAAAATATCCGCGTAAATCCCTTCGAGGTAATCCCCGATCGCTTCCGGCTCACCGAGACGCTGGCGGAAGGCCTCGTAGGCCGCTTCCACCTCGTGGCTGCGCTCC
>JACTVF010000350.1 GCA_019695435.1 Methanoregulaceae archaeon
CAGCTGGGCGACAAAGGATTTGGTGGCTGCGACGCTGATCTCGGGCCCTGCACGCATAAAGAGCGTGGCATCGGCAACCCTGCTCACGGAACTGCCGAGAACATTTGTTATGGCAAGGGTTCGGCAATTATGTACCCGCGCCTGCCTGAGTGCAGTCAGCGTATCCGCCGTTTCTCCCGACTGTGTGATCCCGATCACGAGACCGTCTACAGGCGGGAGAAAATACCTGAATTCCGAAGCAAAATCCACACGTGCAGGTACCCCGCAGGACTCTTCGAGCAGGTATTTGAAGATAAGCCCGGCATGGTACGATGAACCGCAAGCGACAACGGTCACTGATGAGGACTGGCAGACAAATTCCGGGAGGGAACTTTTGTCGACTGCCTGTATTGTGTTGAAGAATGCCTGCGGTTGTTCGTAGATCTCCTTGAGCATGTAATGGGCGAAACCGCCTTTCCTGACTTCTTCGGGTGACCAGTCGATCAGTTCCACCGGGCGGCTCACCGGTCGGGCATCCTGATAAATATCCACGCCGTTCCCGGTCAGGCAGGCAATATCCCCGTCTTCGAGAAAGATTGCACGCTCCGTGTACTCCAATACGGGTGTCATATCCGACGCGGCAAAATATTCTTTGTCGCCGATCCCCAGCACCAGCGGACTTTCTTTCCGAGCCGCGATCAGGCAGTCTGCCCCGGATGCAATAACCAGAAGCGCGTACGAACCTTTGAGACGTGGAAGTGCGCCCCGGACTGCGGACAGCAGACCCGGTGTTTTTGCATACTGTTCCTCGATAAGGTGAACCACGACCTCCGTGTCGGTTTCTGACCGGAAGATGTGTCCCTTTGCAGCCAGCTCTTTTTTTAGTTCTGCATAATTTTCGATGATCCCGTTGTGAACTATAGCGATCCGGTTGTTGCAGTCCATGTGCGGGTGAGCATTTACATCATTTGGAACACCATGCGTTGCCCACCGTGTGTGACCTATGCCAATGGTGCCGTTCAACCGTATCCCGCCGGCATATTCCGAGATCCGGCCTTTGTGTTTGTCAATCTCAATGTGGCTTCCCAGCGTTGCAATCCCAAACGAGTCATATCCCCGGTATTCGAGTTTTTTTAAGCTATCGAGGATCAGGGGTGCTGCCTGCCGCCTGCCAATGTACCCCACAATCCCGCACACGTCATATCACCAGGGAATTGTCCGGGATGACCCGGGAGCACACATCCCGGTTTCCTTCCAGGGTGACATTGTTCCCGATGATGCAGTTCTTGAACCGGACAAATGAACCGCTTTTTACATTATCTCCTATAATGGCCCCGAACTCCGAGAGGGTCGGGAAACCCTCGATCTCCAGAATGCCTCTTGTCATATATATCGAGGTATGATCAGCTAGCGTACAGCGTTCGCCGATAACGGAATCCATGATGCGGGAGTGCGAGGAGATCGTTGTGTCATCCATAACGATCGTGTTCCCAATCAGGCTCATTGGCTCAATAGTGACCCGGGACCCGATACTTGTATCGGACAGGATAACGCAGTTCGGCCCGATCGTGCAGTTGTTTCCGATGATAACCGGGCCCGAGATCACGGTATTCGGACCGATGGTCGTTCCTTTTCCGATATGGACCGGCCCGTTGATCGTGGCATGGCGGCTGGACGTGCCTTCCCGTGCCACAGGAAGATGTTTAAGAAGGCGCTGGTTCATTATGAGCAGATCCCACGGGTAGATTGCATCCTGCCAGTCGTCAGCGGTAATAGCATTGATGATAGTACCGGATTCTATCATGCAGGCAATAGCATCCGTCATATTATTGCCACGGACATACCGGAAAAAGTCTCTATTTAACGAATATATCCCGGTGCTTACCAGGAAACTGGGCGCATGGGCCGGCTTTTCCACGATGCTGTCCACACGTCCATCCTGAATTGACACTACGCCGAAATTGGAGGGACTGAGGTGTTCTTTTATGAGGATGGCGTTTTTGACGTCCTTAATCTTTGCCACCGAATGCGTGTCGATATAATTGTCACCGGGCAGGAGCAGGAAATCACCCGTGATACGGGATTCCGCCTGCTGGAGTGCATGGGCTGTCCCGAGTTGCTTTTCCTGGACGACGACCTCAATGGGCAGATCGAGCTGGTTTAAAAACCGTGTCACCTGCTCCTTCCTGTATCCGACAACGACAATAATGTCGCGGATGCCATTTTTTACGAGCGCATCGATCGTATACGCGATGATAGGGCGGTTTGCTACCGGGATCATCGATTTTGGCCGGCTCCATGTGAGTGGGCGGACCCGTTTCCCCTCTCCTGCTGCCAGAATGACTGCCTGCATAATTTTTCTCCCTACCAGATAACTGAGTTCTCTCCAAAATTCCCTTTAATGTATGAACCGGGCGCGAAAGCCGCATTACTGCCGATTACCGAACCGACGTTGACCGAACAGTTGATCCCAAACCGTACGTTATCCCCGATAACAGCACCAAACTTGGTGCGCCGGGTATCCTTTCCGCCGACCTGGACCGGGGCATGGTCGTGCCGGAGGTTTGCGATCTTCGTCCCAGCACCGAAGTTGCACTCGCTCCCGATGACTGAATCCCCGACATAGTTGAAATGGGGTATCTTTGACCCCGTCATAATGATGGAATTTTTGAGTTCCGTGCAGTGTCCTATATGGCAATTGTCACCTATGCTCGTTGCTCCCCGGATGTATGCGTGGGGACCGATCCGGCAGTTATTGCCGATAACGCAGGGACCTTCGATGTATGTCCCAGATTTTACCACCGTCCCTTCTCCAATGATTACCGGGCCTGACAGGTGCACGTCTTCCTCTATGGTTCCATGATTCTCCGATACAAGTGATGTCATCAGGGCCGTGTTTGCATCGAGTAAATCCCAGGGATAGCCAACGTCCATCCATGTCGAGAGTGGAAAGGCCCGGAGCCGGTGCTCGCCAATCAGGATATTGAGGGCATCGGTCAGTTCGAGTTCTCCGCGAGACGAAAGTCCGACCCGCGCCAGCAGGTCAAAAATATCCGGGGTAAAAAGGTATGCACCGGCGTTTATAATGTTGGATCTGGGCTGTTTGGACTTCTCTTCGAGAGCCGTGACCAGACCATTCTCTACGAGGACAACGCCGAAATCCCCCGGATGATCAGTCGTACTCGTACTTATACAGGGAGGCGGGGCCCGGATCAGGCGGGCGATATCAGCGCTCGTGAGGATCATGTCCCCGTTCATGGCAAGGAACGGCCCGGTAATAAGATCCTGTGCGGAACGGA
>JACTVF010000016.1 GCA_019695435.1 Methanoregulaceae archaeon
GCCCGGAGGCAGAACCGCATGACCTACCCAGGCGGGAAAGAAGCCGAAGGCACCGCGCAAACCATCATCAACCAGCAGCCGCCGCACGACACGTACATCGAACCTTTTGCCGGCCACGCGGCCATAGCCAGGCTGAAGCGGCCCGCCACCAACACCATCCTCATCGACCGCGACCCCACCGTCACCAACTACCTCGCCAGTCACGTCCCCGGCCAATGGCACCTGCTGATCGAAGACGCGCTCGAATGGTTGCCGCGCCAGCGATTCAGCGCGCGCACCCTGATCTACTGCGACCCACCGTACCTGATGCGCAGCCGCGCCACGCAAAAACCGCGCTACGCATTCGAAATGACCGACGAGGACCATGAGCGCCTTTTGGCGATCCTCACCAGCTTGCCGTGCATGGTCCAAATTTCGGCTTACGCCGACCCGCTGTACAGCTCGCATCTGCGCAACTGGAGGCACATCACCTTCCAAAGCGCCACTCGCCACGGCCTCGCAACCGAGCACCTGTGGATGAGCTACCCCGAACCGAAGGCCCTGCACACGTACCAGCATCTCGGAGCCAACTACAGGGAACGCGAGCGCATCAAACGCAAGGTCACCCGCTGGACCACGCGACTCGCCACGCTGCCCGCGCTCGAAAGGCTCGCGCTGTTCAGCGCCATCGAGGAAAGCATCAACGCGCCGGCCCCAGAGGCGGCGATGCTGGCCAGCGATCGCCCGCACCGCCAGAACCGGCGAAACCCGGAACACACCCTGCAAAAACCGAACGGGGAGGCATAAAAAGAGACACGTCGTCCTCTGGGGAACCCCGGGCCTCTCAGCCCGCGTGTGAGAGAGATTCACACCTCGGAGTAGCGGCCGACCCTGTGGAAAACTCGCAAAAGGCCCCAAAATCCCCTATTGCAACCACTTAGGCCAGCAGAGCGGTGTGGAAACCCAATCCACAGGTGACCCCTGCTTACATGTTCGCCCTCTTCGAGGTCACGGCCAGGTACCCCATCGAAACCAGCCGATCCTTAGACACACGGGGGGTAGCGACGGCCAAGCCTCGGCTTTTCCCGCCCTACTCTACGACGCTGTGCGTGGTCTTATCCCAGAAGGCTGCATTCGCGTGGCGACGAACTACGGACATTGGGGCTGGGCTACCACGTCCCCGAGAACGCCATTCTTCAGACTCGGGTGCCCGGTAAAAAATCGCGCGCCCGGAGCAGGAACATCGGACCCCATGAGGACCGTCACCAAGCGGTGACTGACGGGCGCGCCCATCCCAAAATCGTGGTACGGTAGAGGCACTGCACCACAACAGGGGCAACCATACCCCGGCCAGCCCCTCCCCGCCAGTGGAAAACTCCACCCCCTCAGCTACCCCTTTGACGACACGCAAAAAAACGCCCAAATCGTTAACCCGTTTGGATTTGACCCACCTTTGACATAATATTTCTTATCAGTCGCGGTTCCCCCCTCGTAATCCCCCCGAAAAGTCAACACTAATGCGCTCAAAGCTAAAGATCAGTTCCACATCGTCAAGCGAAATGTTCACTGCATCAACACGTTATTTACTCAACTCCCTCGTTTTGCACACGCTATCCCCTCAATACACCGTTACGATGGCTTTCACGGTACCAAAAGGAGTTTTAATGCCAGCCCGCGACTACAACGTGGAGCCGGTCAGAACCACCGGCGACCCACGGACCACCACCTGCGACTGCGGCACGTCGCTCATCCTCCCCAAGCACCCCACCACCCACTGCCCCAAATGCCACGCGTCGTACACGAGCCGGAGCTTGCAGCGTCCGGCTTATTGCGCGCACTGCAACTTCAACCTCAGAAAGTGGCGCCAGCGAAACAACATCCCCGACCTCAACGTGCCCTTTCTCTAACCGCGCGTCCACCCCGCGCAGATCGGAGCCACCGCACCATGACCCGACTCAGCATCGCCCCGCCCATCGCTGCGTTTCTCGATCTCGTCGCGCTGAGCGAAGGCACCAGCAAAGCACCCAACACCCATGACGACGGGTACGACATCATCGTCTGCGGCATCGACGGACGCCACAATTTTTCCGACTACAGCGCGCATCCGTTCGCAGCCGGCCGCAAACCGATCATCGTGCGCACCGCGCCAACACTGCTCGAAAGCACCGCGAGCGGTCGCTACCAAATCATCTTGCCGACGTGGAAGAACCTCGCCGCGGCGCGCGGGCTCGGCACATTCAGTCCGCAAAATCAAGACATGGCCTGCCTCGCTCTGCTCGAACAAAGCAGCACCGTCGCGCTCATCTCCGCTGGAAAAATCGAGCAAGCGATCGAGGCGGAATGCGAGACGTGGGCCAGCTTCCCCGGCAACAACTTCGGCCAGGGCGGTCGCACGCTCGACTGGCTGCTGCAGCAGTACGCGGCGCTGCTCAACCCTCTGCCGTGAGAAGGAAACACACCCATGCTTGAAGCCATCCAACTGGTAAAGACACTCGCACCCAACGCGCGACTCGACTGCTGCCCATACGAAGGCGGCGAGGACGGCACCGGCTTTTTTATTCGCGTGGGGATCGGCGGACACTGGCTCTCGAAAGTGCGAAAACATCCGCGCGCCGCCTGGGCGAACGCCGCGCAACGGCTACTCGCAAGATCTCCGGAGCAGCAAACGCTAACCGGCAACACAGACCGATGAGCCTCCACTACCAACGGCGCGAACAACAACGGTCAGGAAAGGAGGTCGCGGACAGTCGCCAGAGCGCGGAGCGGGGCCGCAAGAGGCGCGGCCCCAAACCATTCAGCGACGACGCGACACCAACCGCCGCGAGGAACCAAGATGCCCGCATCACAGCCCAGGCACTTCAACACACCGCCGCCGCTCTCCGACGAAGAGATCGTGCGCGGCACACTCTTGCGCTGCACCGAAGGGCTGGAACGCCAGCTTGCAGAGCTCAGCACCGCCAACAAAAACCGCGCGCTCCTCGCGCTGCACGCGCAGATCGGCGAGCAGCTGGAAGCACTCGCCGCCGACAATCACATCTGAGATCCCGCCGCGCTAAAAATGGCGAGCAGCGCCGGACGCCCGCCCATCACGTAGAGAGAGGACACACACCATGGCATCGAGCTTCTGGAAAAAATTCAACAGCGTACTCGCCAAAGTGCTGCTCGTCGGCACCGAAGGCGCAGCCCTCGCCGAGCCCGTCATCGACGTTACCGCGCCCGGAATCAGCGGCGTCTACAACATCGCCGCGAACGCAGCACTACAGGCAGAACAGGCAGGCGAGGCCGCGGCCTCCGGACCCGTGTCGGACGAAGCCAAGACCGCAGCCGTGGCCGCTGCCGTCGCGCCCGTCCTCGCATCGGCGACACAACAAGCTGGCCTCACGCCCCACACCCAAGACCAGGTGAACGCCTACGCATCCACCGTCGTCGCGGGACTCGCGGCGCTGAACACAGCACCACCCGCCGCATCGTAAAAGACCAGACGCGCGCGCGGCTCACCACCGACCGCAATCCGCGCGCGCGCAACCCACCACGCTCGACAACCCGACAGCAAACCAAGGAGGCAACACAATGGCCAGAACCATCACAGGCGCGCAGATGCAGCGCCTCACTCTCACACTCGGCGTCCTCTCCGACCTGGCGCTCAGTGAAACGCGGCCCGCCGCGAAAGCCGCGCTGCTCTACTGCACCAGGGAACTTCTCCAGATCGTCGCGCCACCAAAAGCGCCGCCGGCCGCGAGCGGTTCCACCGCACCGGGCACTTCGACGGTGACGGCCGACAAAACCACGTCGCCCAAGCCAGCTCGCACCGCCGAACAACGCAGCGCCAGCGCGTCGAAGGCGAACAAGACACGCGCCGCGAACAAGGCGAAGCCGTCGACCACCACCGGAACCACGGCGGCGAGCGATCAGCAGCACCCGGTGAACGATCCCAACGCACCCACCGGCTAACCAATTTCCGCGCGGCAAGACCCCCAGGTCTGCATTAAAAGTCCGCGCGGCACACGGCGGGTGAGCGCATCTCGCATTCTCCCAAGGCCCACCCGCCGCGCGATTAGAAAAAATCCATCCCACCTGGTTGGCAGCGGCACACGCCGTGCAACCCTCATCAGCGGCCCAAAGGAGCCACGCACCATGATTAAACTCACACCCGAGGAATTCCACACCACGCGCGAAGCCGTCGCCGCCGCGCATCTGTTCTTGCAATCCGTCGCGCCGCTACTCCAGCAGCGCCACACGATGCTCAACCGCGAGCAGCGCAACCTACTGACCTACTGCAAAGAGCAACTGCCCGCAGCGTTCAGCGCCATCGCCACCGTGACACACCGCGAGAACCGCGACCCCGACGCGCCGCCCCCACCGGCCAGCGAACGCCTCACCGACATCGACCGCCTACTCTTCCGCGACGAGCTCGAAAACGTCAGCGCCCTTGTGCTGCCTGACCTCGTTTACGAAATGGTGTGCGCGCTCGGAGAACTGCCGATGTTTCACGAGACGCTGACAGCAGAGCCCATGACCACGCACCGCACCGCAACGCTGATGGCGTGGTGTTGGGAAGGCGGCAGGCGCTACGGCTTGCAGCAGGCCCTCGCGATCTTCGACAACACCAACACCGACTTCAAGGCCGGCACGGACGCTGCGATGCTTGCGGCCCTCAATGCCACGCTCGATTTACCCGTCTCCGAAAAGATCGGCCCAGGCGGCGCCACCGCGCAGGAACAGAACCGGCCAGGCCCCACCCTCGTCACCGGCGATGCGCGATCGACAGACCCCGAACCATTCAAGTACGAGGAAGCCGAGCCCACACCCAAACCCAACTGAGGCGCGCCATGAGCACACCGCAAAACGCAAACCTCGACTTCAACAACATGGCCAGCAAAGCAACGCTGGCCTGTTCTCTCTGGCGCGCGTGGGCGCTGGCACAACCGAAGGACTGCGCCCAGGCCCGCCGCGCTTTCGAAGTCGCGGCGCTCTTCGAGAAGCAAGCCGACCTCTTCGCAGCCATGCACCGCAACCGCATCGCGTGGCAACCAGCGGCCACCGGCCTCACACTGCCACCCGCGCAACCGGCGAGGCAACCGGCTACACCGCCGAACCCGGCGAGAGTGAAAGACGTCACGAAGCCATGGGGCGGCAACATCGCGCGCCCGAAGGACGCCACCAAGTGACCGTGCGCATGCACCTGACGGAAGCGGAGCGCGATCTCATCGTCGAGATGTGCATTGCAGCGACGCTCATCGAGCGCGGCGAGCAGGAAGCCGCGCTCGAAACCTATCTCCAGTTCACGCTCGACAACTGGGAGCAGGTCCGGTCCATCATCTTCAAGCTCGACCAGCCAGGTCCCGACGACTGGCCCCCGCAAGTCGAGAGCTAGGCGCGGCTCACCCGGTTTTTTTTCCTTAACAAGCAAACTCAAAAGAATAGACGCGGCACAGAGGCGGCAAAAACGTGTCCGAGCGGATGCAGTTGGAAGGCACCGCCAACGCAGGCGATGCGTCCAGGACGCAAAATGCCCCGCCGATGCGCAGGACATCCCCCGCCGATGCGCAGGGCCAGCAGAAGCATCAAGGAGCGCCAGCGAAAGCATGGACGCGCGCGGACAGCGCCGCCGCAAACCGGCGCTCGTAGTCACGGCGCTCCGGAAACGCGCCGCTCCTCGCGCCTGCACCCACGCGACATCACCGGCGCTCGTAGACGCCGCGCGGGAAAAGCGCGCGGCTGCTCGCGCCTACAGCCGCGCCCGACTCGCGGGGCTGCAGCCCCTGCCGCCCCGCCTCAGCGCGGGGCTGCCGCCCCTGCCGCCCCGCCTCAGCGCGGGGCTGCCGCCCCTGCCGCCCCGCCTCGCAACGCAACAGCATCACGCGACACCGGAGACACCACAGCGGATCAGCAGCAAGCCATGGACATCAGCGCGCCTAACGGCGCTAAAGCGCCGTCAGGCGCGGCCAGCAGCATCGTGGTGCCTTCGTCGCTGGATGCCGCGCCAGCGCGCGGCACCCCGTGGGGGGGGGCTCGCTCCTTAGTCCGTCGCGGCTCCCGATCGTCATCGGCGCTGCCAGCTTTCCGGTGCGTCGCCGCGCCGGCCTAGCCCGCTCCCCCCCCCTCCACCCCCCCGCCTCGCTTCGCCAGCTTCGCTGGCGCGCCTGCGGGCGGCGCTCGGCTCAGCGGGCCGGGGGGCCGTGCTCGCTTCGCTGCGCTGGCCCCGCGGAACCGCCGCGCCATCAGCATCGCCGCTGCCATCTCTCGCGTGCGGCCGTTCCGCTCTTCGCCTCAGCAGACCACGGGTGCGCTAAAGCGCACCCGCCGACGCGCGCGGTTAAAAC
This sequence comes from Methanoregulaceae archaeon, assembly GCA_019695435.1. Lineage (GTDB taxonomy): Archaea > Halobacteriota > Methanomicrobia > Methanomicrobiales > Methanospirillaceae > Methanoregula. Next base: position 6,303 of record JACTVF010000016.1, read on the forward strand.
CGCGCACGTCCTCATACGCAGCAGTGCGCCCCGTGCGGCTCTCTCCATTTTGTCGCACACCCGTCAACCCTCTCCGCGCGCCGTCCGCACCACCGCCACCGACCTGGAAGGCGCGCTCCGACCGCTCACGCGGCTCGCCCATGAAAATCGAAAACGCCACGCGCAAAAACGCGGCTAAAGCCGCCGCGCGTGGCTCGATTTTCACCGGCTCGGGGTTGACAGGCGTGCGCGTCAAGATCATGAGCCGCACGTCGGCTGAGGAGGGTACACCATGAACCAACTGCACGGACATCGACGCCAACAATGCATCGCGCGAATCATCGCCAAACTCGAAAGCAGCAGCTACGTGAACTTCTACGTTCGCAAGCTCGTCACACAACGCCAGCATCGCCACCAACTGTACCGCGCCGCCGCCGTCATCGCGCTAGCAGCCATCGCCATCGGCATCGCGTCAACACCATCCGCGCAGCAACTAGCCAAGACACCGCATCCGGCACCCGTCAAGCAAGTGAGCGACCGCGACTCCGGACGCATTCAGAAATTGCCGGCAGCGTACAGCGACGACATCATCACCATCAGCTTTCACAACTGCCGCGAGAACGACAAACACCACTGGTCATGCCAGCGCGTCGATGGACCCGACACAGACCACTACGTCTACATCCCCGGCTTGCAACCATCCACCACACGCCCAGGCATCGGCTCCACCAAATGAAAGGGGGGAAAGATCCCCCTTTTTTCCGCACCACAACACGCGTTTCGGCCATTCCCGATAGGACCCCGCTCCGGAAAAAAAGGGGAGGTTGGGGTTTTTTCCTGTCGCGCCCATCGGGAACGGCCGAAACGCTGCACCCTCACCAGCACCAGCAGCCACGGCGCACGTAACACCGCGTAACACGAAAAGCATGGGGCCCTGATCGGGCTCGGCATGATCCACCCTGCGTGCGGGCGGCGCGGCCACTGATCGGCACGCCGAACAATTCGCGCGGACACTTAAAACGGAAGGGCAAGGGGCCGATGAAGACCAGGCCCACCACACCCCGCCGCGCGGATCCCCACCCCCGGCGCACACCGCCACCGACGCGCGGCCTGCTAAGACATCGCACGCGCGGGCCGATGTGCAGCAGCGCAGCCGCACAGCAGGGGCCAGAGCACCCACGATGTTTACCCGATGTATTCCCGATGTTGTTTACCTAGCTGAGAGCGCCCTAAACGCGCATCGGGTCTAGAATCAAAGCAGCCTCCACTCGCCGGACCCGGACGGGTCAGGGCTCCGCAAGTGGGCCGCGCTACCACCCCCGGCCCACTCGTGCGCAGGCCAGGAGCAACCCACACCATGAAATACATCGGCCTTTTGTCTTCCGCAGCCAGCGGCAAGCTGGGCGGCATCGTCGCCTCGCATAACCGCGGCGGCACCTACTTCCGGCATCACGCGATCCCGGTTCAACCCCGCACGCCGGCACAGACCGCAGTGCGCAACCAGCTGCAGGGCCTCTCCAGCGCGTTCAAGGCACTCAGCCCCGCTCAAGTCTCTGGCTGGAACGCGCTCGCCCTCACGGTGACGCTGAAATCGAAACTCGGCACCACCTACAACCCCACCGGCCAGCAACTCTTCGTGTCGTGCAACAAGCACCTTGCCGCCATCGCCATCACGACGATTCTGACCAACGCACCCACCATTCCCTCGATCCCCGGCTTCACCAGCTTCACGGTGGCCAACTCCAGCGCCTACGGCTACGTGTCCGCCATCACGGCCACCTACGCGCCCGCGCTGAGCGCCAGCTTCGGCATCGAGCTCCGCGCATCGTCCGCGCTGTCGGCAGGCCGCACATTCGTCAGCAAGTCGCAGTTCCGCACGCTCGCCGGATACAACCCGGCCACCGGCCTCACCACCGACCTGCTCACGCCGTTCGTGGCACGCTTCGGCGTGCTGCCCGCTGCGGGAACCATCGCCTACGAAATCCGCTACATCGATCCGGCCAGCGGCTTCGCAGGCGCACCCGTCCGCGCAACCACCACATGGCAACTGACGCCCCAAGGCTCGCTCTTCGCGCTGTCCGCCGCCACCATCGCAGGCACGCTCAGCACCGGCACACCGGCCACCGAGGCCATCACCTGGACCTACACGCCCGCTGGCTCTTTTTCGGGCGCTGTCTACTGGTCCATCACCGGCCTGCCCACCGGAGTCACGGCCAGCATCAGCGTGAACCCCGACTCAGCCAAACCGACGATCACACTGATCGCCAGCGCCGCCGCCGTGCACGGCAGCTACACCGTGCAACTGGTCGGCACGTATGGCAGCTTCCAGACCAGCACGCCGGTCAGCATCGTAGTCGGTCCTTAAGACGATGCAATACCTCAGCCTGATCGCCTCATCCGCCAGCGGCAAGGCGGGCGGGGTGGTCGCAACACGAGGGCGCGCAGGAATGCAACTGCGCGCCCTCACTATATGCCGCCAGCGGCTCACGGCCAGCGCAAGCGAGGCGCGGGCCATCACGGGCGGACTGCCCGCGCTCTGGCGCGCCCTCACCCCCGCAGAACAGCAAACGTGGAGCCAGCTCGCATCGACACTGCCGACGCGCAACGCCCTGGGCCAGAGCGTCACGCTCTCCGGCTACGCGCTATTCATCGCGTGCAGCCGCCGACTCATCACCATCGGCATCACCGACCCGCTCACGTCCGCGCCCACGCCCAACAGCATCCCGGCTATCGCGGGCTTCGCAGCCACGGCCGTCTACACCGGCACCGCGCCAAACCTCACGCTGAGCGATTTTCAACTGAGCACCTACGACCCTTTGCCCAACCAGTTCACCGCCGTGCTACGCGCCAGCGCCGCCCTCAGCAACACCCAGGCCAACGTCCGCGCCTCAAACCTCCGCGTAATCGAAGCGGGCGTGCGATGGCCGACGCAACCACACAGCGCGCTCGCGCCGTGGCTCGCAACCTACGGAACGGCGCCAACGGCCGGCACCGTCACTTTCGCGCTGTCCCTCGTCGATCCGGCGACCGGCCTGGTCGGAGCGGAAATCCGCGCGGCAGCGCCATTCGACCAGAGCGCCGCCACGCCGCCGCCCATGAGCACGCTCACCGTGAGCATCGACGGCAGCGTTATCGCAGTCATCCCAGGCGGCATCGTCGAAATTGACGGCACGCCCATCGCAAACTGAGAAAGGACCAGCCATGAAAAAAACACTCGAGCTCGCATTGCTATTCCTGCTGATGGCCGCAGCGATCCGCGCGCAGGTACCCGGCAACCAGGTGAATTGGAACCAAACCACGCCCGCCCCGCCCACCGGCACCTACAACGCCCAGCCGCAGGGCGACTCCACCCGGCCCATCGTGAACGCCAGCATGGTCGTTACCTACCCCACGCGCGTCGCCGCGTGCAGCCTCGGCGGCGACCTCGGCACCGCCATCCTGAATGTGGAAGTGTCTCTCCCCGCAGACCAGGGCGGCATCGTCGACGCCCGCGCCTGCACGCAAAATTCATCGTGGGCCAGCCCCATCCCCGTCGAACCCGCAGGCGTTACCATCCTGCTGCCTTGCGTGACGGTCAACATGAGCGGCTATCTCTACGTGCCAGCGGGCACCAACAACGTGCGCATCCTCGGATGCACCAACTCAGGCGCGACCGGCGTGAGCGGGCCAGGAGGCGGCACCGTGTTCGAGTACACCGGCACCGGCGCACCCATCCGCGTCGGCGACTCCACCTACCTCTCCAACACCAACGCCGTCGAAATCGGCGACCTGTCCATCTACAACGCCAGCGCAGGCAGCACCGCCAAAGCCATTGAAATTTGGGACACCCAGGACCTCTCCCTGCACGATCTCGTCATCAACGGCAGCAGCAGCCTCTCGCAAATCGGGCTATACCTCGATGGCAGCGGCAACTACACAGGCGGTGAGTTCCGCAACATCAAAATCGAAGGCGAGGGCCAAGCCATCTGGATGAGCGGCAACTTCTACGACTCGGAAACCAACGCCACCGCCAACGCCAGCACGTTCACACGCCTGCACATCGTGTGCCCGACCAGCGCGGGATCTCCCATCAGCGGAACTTACGGTATCGACCTGCTCGGCGGCGACGGCAACGTCTTCGTGGGCGGCGACGTGGAAGCGTGCGACACTCTCCTCTATCTCGGCGCATCCGCCAGGGACAACAGCTTTTTCAGCGTGCGCAACGAAAACACCAACACGCAAATCAGCGCGGCCAGCGGCAGCCAGTACAACCTATGGGAGCAAAGCGGCACTCTGGGAACGGGAAAAGTCATCGACGCCGGCACGCACAACAGCTTCATCGACACGTTTCACCGCTCATCCAACAACCTGAATGGCGACCTGTGGCGATCGCAGGCCGACACCACCGTCACCAACCACGTCTACACCGGCATCGGGCTGGGCAACGTGCGCGGCAGGCAAGACGAATGGCAAACCGACGTGCCAGGAACCCCCGGCAGCTATCAGTTCATGTGGACGTGGGGACCAGGAGACGGAACCACCGGCGGGCAGACGTGGCTCCTCAATGACGATCTCAACAGCGTGCAGCGCCTCGGCTTCGACGAGCACACCACCGCGGGCGGCAACAACCAGACGCGCATCAACTCATCCGGCTCAGGCGGCGTATTCGTCAACACCAGCGCCAACAGCGGAACCGGAGGCTTCACCATCGGCAGCGGCGGCGGGAGCCCCACCACCATCGCCCACTACGACAGCAGCGGCAACAGCTACCAGCTCGGAAACCAAAGCTTTTACGCCAGCGCCACCGAGGCATGGTACTTCGAGTGCGCCAGCACCGGCGCGTGCAACATCGAAAGCATGTATCCGAACGCCAGCGAAAAACACATCGCGCTCTACAACGGAGGCGGCACCGACTTCGAGAGCGAAGCCAGCGCGGGAGTCAGCGTCAACAACAGCAGCAGCGGAAGCACCGGCCATTTCACGGTGTACGGCGGAGGCGCGAGCTACTACAACACCAAGCTGTTTCAGGTCCAGAACAACGGCAACGGCACCGCCAACTATCTCTTTCCGTCGCTCTCAGCTACGAGCGCCCCCGCCTGCATCGACGTGGACACGTCCGGCTACTTCCACGTGCTCACCTACGACTGCGGGAGCAGCACCGGCACCGGCACCGTCAACAGCGCGAGCGCATACGCAGCACCCTACTATCCGGCCACCGGCAACACCGTGAGCGGCGCCACGCCGTTCACCGGCCTCGAATACTGGCCAGGAAGCGGCGCGCCGGCCGCAGCGACCGCCGCCCAGGTCGTCGCAGTCATCGCCAGCACGCCCGTCGCAGATGCAACCTATGCGACCACAGCAGGCGGCGCGCCACCCACCGGCAGCACAGGCGGCGACCTCTCCGGCAGCTACCCAAGCCCCACCGTCGCAAAGATCGAGGGCGGCACCATCCCCATCAACACGAACCACGCGGGGTACAACAGCAGCGGCCAGCCCGTCGCCTCACCCAACACGCTCGGATGCATCGACGGATACGACCACCTGCCCTGCGTTGTCTATCAGCAGCCCAACCAGAGCATCTCTGCCAGCCAGGGGAGCTACACAACCGTGTGGCCAGCAAGCGGAAACGCACCAGCGGGAATCTATCGCGTCACCGGCTACACCTACGGCACCCAGGCAGGAACTTGCAGCGCGGGCTCCGCCACCGCTGAAACGTTCGTCAAGGCCACACAGAGCGGCGGCACCACCAACGGCTGGGCCGTCGCCAGCGCGCAACTCGCGAGCAGCATCAGCAGCGGCAGCGTCACCGCGTCGCCAGTCTTCAACGTCGCCGCGTCGAGCACCGCATTCAGCGTCGAAAGCACACTGAGCGCCTGCTCATCCTCCGGCACCTTCTCCGGCACCGCAATTTGGAGCTTCGCCATCACCATCGAGCGCCTACAGTAAAAAACAGCCATGCTCATCCGCCCCAACTCCGCGCTGCCACCCAAACGCAGCACCACCGGCATCGTGCGCGGCCGAAGCAACGCTGGCTATTGGGTGCGCGCCCGCGCATCCGTCATCAACGCGAACACACCAGCCATGACGCGATGGCGCAACCTCTTCGGCGCGGGAAAGATGAACTACAAGGCCGCACTCGCAGGCACCACACCGCCGCCCCCAGGTTTCTCCATCTCCGCACTCGACGCGTGGACCATCTTCGCGGAAACCTACTTCGGCATCCTCTCCGCTGGCCCCTATTACGGCGGACTGCAATTCCCCACTTCGCTTACCGGGTGCAGCACCGTGGAGGCCTTCGTCGTGATGGTTTCAACCACCCTCGCGCAGTTGAACCTGCCCGTGCCCACCGCTCCCAACGTCGCGGAGGAATACCTCGCCTTCCCGGCCAGCCCCTACGACGGAACGCTAGGCAACTTCGCCGTGGACATCGAAGGGGCAAGCGCCCCCACACCGGGCGTCCCCGGCCTCATCCTGAAAGCCACGCTCACCACCACCACGCAAACCACCCCACCCACGGCCCTCTCCGGAACGGCCGCCACCTGCACAGTCAACGTGTCCGCGCTCACCACCACGCAAACCCCCGGCCCCGTGTTCACCAGCCTGCCGTGCAGCGTGAACGCCAACGGCAGTCATTGGAATTACGATTTCGGGCTGGGCGTCAACTTCGGCAACCTCGTCGGCGATCTCCTCACGGTCACCGGCTTCTCACACAGCGCGTTCAACGTGACCAACGCCGCCATCGTGGCGAACACACTGACCACCCTCAGCATTGCAAACACGAGCGTGCCCGCCACGCTCGACATCGATGGCAGCGGCTCAGTGAGCGACACCGACACGTACCAATACACCGCGACCATCACCGTACTGCCGTCCCCATCCACAGCGGCCGGAAGCATCACGCTGAGCTTTCAATTCACCGACAACGCGGGAACGCACTCCACCGACCTCACACTGAGCGCCACCGCGGGGTCGATCCTCCCCGCCATCCCGTCGCCCTTCTTTCAAACACCATCGTACCTGTCCGCGCACGCCATCTACGATGACGCGCTCAACATCGCGGGCATCTATCTCACCTACAGCGTCACCGACACCGGCGCGGGCGTCATGCAGCGCGGCGGCGCACCCCTGCCAAACCAATGGATCGTCACCGCCAGCGCGGCATACACGAACAGCTACGCCGCACCCGACCCTTCGACCTGGAAACCGCTCACGTACAACGGGCAAGTCAGCACCAACAGCGCAGCCTACGGAGGCCCGCCACCCTCCACCCCGGATCAGATTCTCGACGCATGGGAAGCCGTCTACGGTCCCATCCCCGACTCTGGCAAGATCAAATTTCAGGTAAAACCCGTGGACCCGACTTCCGGCTGCCCTGGCCCCGCGCTCTCGTGCACGCTGGAGTGGCAAAACGGTACGCTGCTAGGCGCGATCATCGGCGCGGAGGGATTCGAAACGCCGCAAGGCGGCCCCGCGTGGTGGGGAGCAGCCTTCTTCATGGCTTCGGTGGGCTCACCCTACACAGTCACACCCGGCACACCGCTCACATTCACAGCGGGCATCTCCGGCGACCGGGGATACAACGGCACGGTGACATTCACCGCGAAGAGCAAAAGCCCAGTGCCCAACGGGAACAACAGCAAAACCCACGCGCTGCCCCCCGGCGTCACCGTCACCTTCACGCCGCCCACCATCGACATCGTTGCCGACCTCCCCACCGGCTATTCAACCACCGTCGAAATCGACGCGGACCCGGCCACCGCTGCCCTATGGAGCGGCAACATCGACATCGAAGCCTCAGACGGCGTGCAAACCGCCACAGCTCGCACCACCATCAATGTCGCCGGCTCGGTCATTCTGCCGCCCAGCAACTTCCTCACCATTTCGCCGGCAAACTCCACCATGAGCGCAGCAGCCGGAACGGCGACGACGGCACTGCTCACGCTCGAAAACACCGGCCCGGATGACATCAACCTGGACATGCTCTCCGGAAGCACCAACCCAAACCTCTCCGCTGAATTCGGCACCGGCGCCACCGCGAGCGCAACCGCGACGTCTACCACCATCACTTTCGCGCTGGCCACGGGAGCGGCAGACAACAGCCTCATCGGCCAAACCCTCAGCAGCGCAGGCTACAGTCCCGATGGCTACAACGTCACGGACGCCACCATCGTCGCCAACGACGCCAGCACAATCACAGTAGCGAGCGCCAACGCACCCGGCACCATGACCACGGCGGGCGTCGCGGCCATCATCAACAACGCGCTCACCGTCCCCGCAGGCACCGTCATGAGCCCCGGCACCGTCGAGACGTACATCTTCGTGACGCCACTCCCCGGCAACGAAATCGACCTCGCCTTCATCCAGATCGAAGCCAGCGCGGGCGTCAACATCGCTTACGCAGCGATCAGCGTGACGACACAGGCCAGCGGCCCCGTGCAAATGACGCCGTTCACCGCCCCACCCATCACCACTCGGCTCACGCCGTGGGTGATCGACTTCACCGTGACGAACACCGACCCCGGCGATGTGACGCTGGCAATCTCGACACTCAACCCCTCGCCCATCTTCGCGCTCACGTTCAGCGAAACCACGGTGTACCTGCCCGGTGGCTCCATCGCAAGCCCAGGAAGCGCCAGCTTCAGCGTCACTGCGACCATCGAACTCGGTCCCGGCACCTTCAACAGCGCCATCCTCATCGCCGCCAGCACCCCCAGCATCAACCTGCTCGGCACGATCCCGGTCAACGTCACATAACCGCTGAAACCTACCAAAAAGCGCATACTCTGATGCAAGGGCGCCCATGGAAAACTCCGCCGCCATCGAAATCGCCATCACCGCGGCTACCCAAATCGGCGTGTTCTTGGTCCTATGGGGCGGCATGCGCAGCGACCTGAAAAACATCGTGGGTCGGCTACGCGAAACCGCCGCCACAGCCAAAGCCGCCGACCTCGCCGCTGCGGAACTCAAAGGGCGAGTGGACACGTTACCCTGCGGCGCTTGCAGGCTCGGTGGCGACTAACCGTGATCGCGCAGCACTACACCAACCCCTCGGATGTCAGCCCCGTTGACATCGCAACGATTTCGGCCGCCACCGCCACCATCGACTATGCGGCCTACACGCTCACGCACGCCGCCATCATCCAGGCACTCATCGAGCGCGCCAAGGCAGGCGTACAAATCCGCCTCTACCTCGACCGCACGGAGCTCGAAGCCGAAGCCAGGGGCAACCCCACCCTCAGCAACAGCCCTCTCGGCCCGCTCCTCGCCACCCCCAACGTGCAAACCAAGGTGAAACACTCGAGCATTTTGATGCACCTGAAAAGCTATCTCGTCGATGGCAAGGTGCTCAGAGACGGCAGCGCCAACTTTTCCCCGCTGGGTGAAGACGAACAGGACAATTCGATGCTCGTTACCGACGACCCGCCCACCGTCGCGCTCTTCGCCGCCAAATTCACCGCCATGTGGAACCGCGCCGACAATCTCACCGTCGCCCAGGCCATAGCCACGGGCTCCAATCCCGGCCACGCCGCCCACCACTCGCACTGACCTGCAGCAACGCCGAAAAGGACGATGGATTCCCCCACCGCCCTCGCAGCGACGCGCCTACGGTCAAATAAACGCGATCTTTCCACGCGGATCTCCAACCCAGGGCCCCAGCGGCCCCAAAGCCGGATCCCACCACCGCCGCCGACGATAAGCGATCGATGTCGACCACCACCGCCGACAACGATGGGCCCGGACGAATCACCGAAACCGGCGAGGCCAGGGCGCACCACCAAAGGCAGCGAGGCGCACCGGCGCACACCCGCACCCCCGGCGATGGCGAGGCGTGCTACCATTGCAGCCCGGAGGCAGAACCGCATGACCTACCCAGGCGGGAAAGAAGCCGAAGGCACCGCGCAAACCATCATCAACCAGCAGCCGCCGCACGACACGTACATCGAACCTTTTGCCGGCC
>JACTVF010000017.1 GCA_019695435.1 Methanoregulaceae archaeon
CCCGGTGCGGCTGCACCCGAATACCCAGCCAAGGCCGGTGTCGCAGGTACAGGAAAACTCTTCCGGCGACGGCATAATTCTTCTAGAACAGATCAGTATTGGACGTGATCATCTGCGGTGGGGATTCGAGAGAAACATTTGAGGTTTCCTCTGTTGCCGGTGTCCCTCTGCTCCGGCCGCGGGACGATGCCACCGATGCACTGACCGAGGCCCACTTGATGTACGCGACCAGTTCCTCTGGAGAATGTGCCTTGAGAAGGCCGACGGCTTCCTGGTTTGCGAACTTGAGCAGTTCGGGTGCATTGTAGTCAGATTCGTCGCCGATGGCAATAGCAAGCCGGACTGCCTTGATGCCCCAGGGGATCTTCCCGAGTTCGGCAATGGCTGTATCATATTCCTCGCGTGGGTCGGTGCAGAAACCATCGGAGATGAGGATGCAGACCGGTGGGAGTCCCCGGCGGGGCATGCGTTCTATGGTGAGTTCACCGGCGAGGAGCCGGAGCGCTTTTGCCGTTGCGGTAAGGCCGCTCGTTTCAAGCTCGGGCCAGACAAAATCGTCGAGGTGTACCGGGTCGGGTCCGACATGCCATGTTGCGTCGTCAGAGAACTTTATTGCCCGCATCCGGATATCGACCTGCGGGTATGCAGCAACTGCCTTCTGGATCTCGGGAAGTGCCTCGCGGATGGCTTGGTTAAGTGTTGCGATCTTCTTTCCCCGCATCGAGTCGGAGCAGTCGGCAAGCCAGAAAAAGTGCAGTTGTTTGCGTGCTACCTGTCCGTCAGGAATCGGTATGGTATCTTCGATGATAATGCCCCCTTTCGCACTAGTTACACATTCTATCCGGTAACAATATAAGGCCACCGGTTTACCTAACGACCCGACCGGCAGAACTTAAAAAAAACCTGCACGATTTCCTGTGCGAAAATAAAAGAGAAGACCTCTTACGAGGAATTCGTCGTGGTGCCTGAACTGCTGCTGGTCGGGATGGCACTCTTGATCATTGCCTTGACCGGTTCCGGCAGGTTCATCCCGTCAAGAACAGAGGGAAGGATGCTCATGATAACCTGCTATCCCTGCGAGGTAGCGGCAAAATTTTTGAGCAGTGACATTCCGTCCGGTGTTGCAAGGAAATTCTTTACTGCGGTTTGACCTTCAGGTGTTGAAATGAAACCGACAACTGATCCGCCGATTCCCCCCAGATTTCCAAAGTCCATATTATTTCACTCCATGTACTGTTTTCTATACAGATGCGTGATATTTGTTCTTAAACGTGTGGGAGGGGTTCTGTCAGACCATGCATATTTTAATGATCGGGCCGACATTCGTGCTGGTTCAGGTTTCCGTGCAGTATAAAAAAATCCCCGCGACCGGATATGAATGATGGGTGGAGCAGAAAATTACTGGCCGTAACTGGTAAGGTACCTTGCAGGAGGCCTGACAGAAAATCAGATGCTTGCCATGAACATCCCTAGGAGGTACATCTCATTCCGCGTGCGCACTCCTTTTTCAAAGGAGTGATTACATAAAAATGTCAAAAAATGAGTCTGCCGCCAGAAATCCCCATGGGCTTTATAACTTTTTGAGGGCCTGCACAAGTTTCCCGACGGTCTCCTGCGCATCGCCGTAGAGCATTCGTGTATTGTCCCGGTAGAACAGGTCGTTCTCGATTCCCGCGAAACCCTTCCCCTGACCTCGCTTGAGAACGACAACATTCTTTGCCTGTTCGACATCGAGTATGGGCATGCCGAAGAGCGGGCTCCCCTGCCGGTGCGCCGCCGGGTTAACGGTGTCGTTTGCCCCAATAACAAGGACCACGTCGGTGCTCGGGAACTCAGGGTTCACCTCGTCCCGGTCAAAGAGGCGGTCGTAAGCAACCCCTGCCTCGGCCAGGAGAACGTTCATGTGCCCGGGCATCCGTCCGGCGACAGGATGAATTGCAAATTTCACCTGAACGTTTTTGGTTTCGAGCAGGTCCGTCAGCTCTTTGACCTTCTGCTGGGCCTGGGCAACTGCCATTCCGTAGCCGGGAGCAATGATTACCTTATCCGCGTAGGCAAGCATGACTGCGACATCATCGACTTCGATCGACTTCATGCTGCCCTGGATCTGCACCCCCTTCTCCTCTGTTGCGCCGAACGCGCCGAAGAAGACGTTCAAGATCGAGCGGTTCATCGCCTTCGCCATGTTGAGCGTCAGGAGCGAACCCGCGGCGCCTACTATGATACCCGCAATGACCATCGCATAGTTGGGGGTTGCAAAGGAGAAACCGTCAAGCGCCACGGCAAGGCCGGTAAAGGCGTTGTACATTGAGATTACGACCGGCATGTCAGCACCGCCAATGGGCAGGGTCATGAGGAGCCCGAAGCCCAGCGAGAGCACAAAGAACAGGGGGAGGTACACCGAGACACTGAGCGGGATCCAAGCAGGTTGCAGGACCACAAAGATACCAGATACGATGGCGATGATGAGAACTGCCATGTTAAGTATCTGCTGGCCTGTAAAGGTGATCGGCCGCGGCGGCATCCAGCCCTGGAGTTTTAAGAACGCGATGATGCTGCCGGCAAAGGACACGGCTCCGATGAGGCCTCCGATAACAGCGAGGGAACCGGTCGTCGCTGACATGGTGCCAAGGAGTGCGACCGCAGAGATCGCGGCTGCTGCGCCGCCACCCATGCCGTTGAAGAGTGCGACCATCTGGGGCATGCCGGTCATCGCGACACGCTTTGCCGCGATATACCCAAAGCCCCCACCAATGACGATCGCGATTGCCATGAGTGCGAAGTTGGTGAGGTTTGGGGTCAAAAAGGTCACGAGCGTCGCGATCAGCATCGCGGCGCCGGCCCAGACAATTCCGCTGCGGGCGGTGAGCGGGTGGCTCATCCGGTGCATGCCGATAATGAAGAAGAAGATCGTGACGATATAGATCGGGTCGATCAGCCAGGAGAGGTCGATCATCGTTTCAGGCCTCCTTCTTTGGCTTCTTGCCGGAGCGGTCAAACATCTGGAGAATCCGTTCGGTGACCACGTAGCCGCCGGTGACGTTTGCTGCACCGAGGACGACCGCGATAAACCCGATGATCTGCTCAAGGGGTGTAGTCGCAAGGCCGAGCGCGACCATGGCGCCGACGAGCACGATCCCATGGATGAAGTTCGAGCCGCTCATCAGCGGCGTGTGGAGAATGGCGGGGACCCGGCTGATGACGACATAGCCGGTAAAGGCGGCCAGCATCACGATGTAGACCGAGGTCCATAGCATGGTGGTGTCTGTCATGGTGTTCCTCTGTTCAGGAGATCGGCGGTCGGCTTATGGGCCACCTTCCCTGCGTGGACGAGCAGGCTTGCGGTAAGGATCTCATCAGAAAATTCTGTAACAAGCGTTCCATCCTTGGTGATGAGGAGACCAAGGAACGACTGGAGGTTCTTTGCATACATCTGACTGGAGTGGAACGGGACACGGGCCGGGAGGTTCTGCGGGCCGATGATCATAACCCCATCCTCCTTTACGGTCTTTCCCGCCTGGGTGAGTTCGCAGTTGCCGCCCGATTCGGCAGCCATATCGATGATGACAGCGCCCGGCTTCATAGTTGCGACCGTCTTTTTCGTGACAAGCACCGGGGCTTTGCGGCCGGGGATGGCGGCGGTCGTGATGACGATATCTGCACGGGCGACTGCGGCAGAGACCATCTCCTGCTCCTTTACCTTCTCTTCTGCCGTGAGCTCGCGGGCATAGCCGCCCTGGCCTTCGGCGTTGATCTCGAGTTCGAGGAACTTTGCCCCGAGGCTTCTTACCTGCTCGCCGGCGGCGCGCCGGACGTCGTAGGCCTCGACAAGGGCGCCGAGCCGTTTTGCCGTGGCGATTGCCATGAGGCCGGCCACACCTGCGCCAAGGATGAGCACCGTTGCCGGCCGGATCGTGCCGGCTGCGGTCGTCAGCATCGGGAGGAACTTCGGGCAGTTGTCGGCACCGAGAACTGCGGCCACGTAGCCGCCGGCGGTTGCCTGCGAGCTGAGCGCGTCCATGCTCTGGGCGCGGGTGATCCGTGGCACCAGTTCGAGGGCAAACGCAGTGATCTTTCGGTCTCGCATCCGGGCAATCGCGTCAAGGTTGCGGGTCGGGTTCATGAAACCGACAACGATCGTGCCTTCCGCGAGCAGATCGACATCGGAGACGGTCGGGGGCTGGACAACGAGTACAACCTTTGCACCGGAAAACAGTTCGTGCCTTCCGGCAACAATGGTCGCTCCGGCAGCCGTATAGAGCGCGTCAGGATAGTACGCGGCCGTACCCGCATCGTGCTCGATACGGACGACATGACCGGCTTTGGTGAGTTTCTGGACGACTTCAGGCACGGTCGCCACACGCTGCTCTCCCGTGACCTGTTCCTTTGGAACGGCAATGACGACCGGCTGTATCGTTTTAGTCTCCTGTGTACTGGCGGGAGCGCTCAAAATGTCCACGCTCCCGGTTCGGCGTTTTTACTACGGAACAACGTTTTCACTCCATGGATGATCTGCACTTGTATCGTATGCGTTAGATGGCAAGCTTCTTTATTTTACGCACCCGGACGGCAACGCCACGCTTGGAATTTTTCATCTCGGCCGCCGACATCGCGGCCCGGCCGGTCGCCATCGCCTTTGGCCCGACCACGAGCACTTCGTCGCCGTCCCGGATCGTGGGATCGGCATCGACTACGCCCGGCACGAGCACGTCACCCTCGGGCAAAAAGTCGCTGATCGTCACGCGATAGCCCTGCGGGATCAGTTCCCAGCCTTCAAAGGTCGGGCGCAGCAGCCCGTTCCCGGTGTCGATGGAAAAGCGCTGAATGTTGGCTTTGGAATAGAACAGCTCCGGGAAATGGCCCCGGGAGAGCATGCTTTTCGTGTCGACATCGCAGCCGAACTGGTACGAGAGCATCCCGTGGAGCCGGTCATCCTTTACCCGGCGTTCGCTGTCAAGCGCCCGGCTGAGCTGCGAAAGGGCTTCATCGCCGGTCGGATGCTCGCGGCAGGAATATTCAAGCGTGATCCCGCAGGTCTCTGCTGCCATCTCCGCGACCTTAAGCGCCCCTCCTTCGAGATGGGCGATCACCCGCTCGTACTTGTGCAGGGCAAGGTAGCGGGCGACAATGTCCGAGATGTACGCGCACTCCTCCGCGTCCCAGTAGCCGGTGACCGGGACATCGTAGTGCATCGCGGGATACACGCATTCGAGTTCCCGGGGGACAAGGCCGAGCGGCGAGGTGATGACAAGCTCGTGGGCCCGGCCGGCGATCGCCATCTGGAACCGGCGGTGGCTCTGCGAGAGCGAGTAGGGTTTCTTTGCCGAGCAGGGGAGGAGGACGGCGACCATTGCCTTCGGGGGCTTGTACCGGGTAAGAAGCCGTTCGGCAAACCTCCTGACCTCGACTCTCTGCATCGATTCCCCGGAGTTTGCCCGCATCACGCCGCTCCGTGCGACCGGGGCATACGGTTCGGTCCCGGTATAGTCCACGTCAAGGTGGCGCATGATGGCGACGTGGTTTGCGTTCATCCGGCACCGGGCCTCGACAAGCTCCCGGAGTTTTGACTGCCCGATGAAATACCGGACGAGCGCGATCTCGCCTTCGAGAGCGAGCCGGTTGTGCAGTTTCAGGTCGCCGTTCCGGCAGCCTTCGCAGGCACATATGCCGGCCTTCTGTGCATCGGCCGGGAACTCTCCTTCGGGCGTGCAGAACCGGCCCTGCGCTGATTTGAGATCGGCTGCAATGTAATCAAAGAGGCCAAAGCCCGAATAGCAGAGGATGTGGACATTTGACGGGAGTGCGGAGCCCGGCGCGTACCAGAGCGTATCGGCCGGTGTCTTCTCCCGGATATTTTTAAGCCACTCGGCATACCGCCGGGGATTTGAGAGGGCCGTGTGCCAGTTTGCGACCATCACGACATCGCCGCTCTTGGCCGGGTTCTCAAGTGCCGGGTGGATCGTGACCGGCTGGTCCGGGCCCCGGGAAATATAGGTTTTTACCAATTCCGCTGGTGCTGAAAGGGGGACATTCGTGCCGCTGCGTGACGCTAGTGAGGGAAAGACGGTTTCTGTTTCGAGCACCGCGGGAAACGGCACCTGCGGGACGGGCCCGCCCTCGCAGGTGAGAATACCGGACCGGGCGAGACCGTCGCGTTTCCTGATATCGATCCGAATCATTCGATCAACTCCGCAGTTTGCCCGAGCTCTTCGGCAAAGATGTTTTTCCATTCGGCATGAAGGCCGCAGACCCGGATCCTGCTGTCCTTGTGGCTGTCTGCAAGCATACGGATCCCTTTGCACCCCTGCCTGACCATTGCTGCATCCCATTCGGGGATCTCGCTCTGGCCGATAGGGAAGGTCTCCTTTAAGTCCGGGGAATAGGGCCCGAACGGAGGCTTGAAGTAAAGGACGGTGTCGTATCCTTCGCGGACGCCATTGTCACACGCGACAAGGACATTTTCCCCGAGGCGCAGCCGGGTAATCTGGCGCTGGTACCGCAGCACTTCGGTCCGGGCACAGCTCTCGTCGCCCCGGTAGAAGAACCGGCGCTTGTGGGCCCGGTCAAACTGTTCGAGTTCCGCGTTGTGCTGGAGCAGCCGCCGGTACCCTGACAGGAGCTGCGGGTGGTTCCGGCACCGCTCGTCCACGAGTTCCCAGAGCGTGCCATCGGTGATCGCCTGCCGGATCCTCGCAATCTCGGCAAGGGTGACGGCGAGGTTGTGGAGGGCTAGAAGCCGGGTCCGGTCCTTTGCGGTGCGGAGCTGTTCTGCCGTATGGCTCCGGCAGACCGCACACGAGCAGGGGAGATCGGCGAGTTCGTCGATCTTGAAACTCCCGTGCGTAGTGAGGTACCGCCCCTCTTTTGCATAGAGCGCGTAGGCGGCGGAATCAAAAAGGTCGCAGCCCATCGCGGCGGCAAGCGCAAACATCACGGGGTGGCCGGCACCGAAGAGGTGGATGCAGGCCGAACGCGGGAGCGTGCGTTTTGCGGCAAGAACCACGTCCACGAGATCCCGGTACCGGTAGGACTCCATGAGCGGCACGACCGCACCGATCGGGCAGAACGTGAAACCGAGGTCGCCGACTTCTTTTCCCGCCCGTTCGCGGAGGTCGGGGTAGAGACTGCCCTGCACCGGCCCGGCAATCGGGGCATCGTTCCCGAAGAGTTCCTTTGCCTCACGGAGCCGTTCCATCGTGATCGCAAGTTCCCCTTCCGCGGTCTCGCGGTCCGCGTCGGGGGAGGTGGGGATATCGAGCGGTACCCAGATATCGCTCCCGATGTCGCGCTGGTAGGTGAGTGTCTGCTTGTTTGTGATCGAGACCTCGCCATAGACCGAGAGCTGGAATGATCCGGAGTCGGTCATGATAACGCCGTCAAAATCGAGCAGCTTGTGGAGGCCTTCTTCTCTGACTCTCTCGCTGTACTGCATGCTCTGCGAAAAAATGTAGGCGTTTGTGATAAGCGCCTCGACACCCATGCCCTTAAGTTCCTTTGGTGTGACAAGCATCAGGTGGGGGTTGATGACCGGGAGCAGCGCCGGTGTCCGGATCACTTTTTTCCCGGCAACCAGTTTACCGGTCCGGCCTGCTATATCGCTGTCCAGGCTCTCGAATGAAATCGCCATGCCGCAGGGATACTCCTCTTGCCTTTAACCGTATGCTCCGCTTTTTGTTAAACCGATCCCTTAAACGAGCCGGTAAATATCTGGCCTTCAAAGGTGAGGATCTCGATGACGGGCTGCTGCCAGCAGTGGGTGGGAAGACCCGCTTTCTCGCAGGTCTTGTCGAGGAATGTTTTTGCATCCCAGTTATACTCCGTTGCCACTTGGGGGAGCAGGAGGCCGCTCGTGCCGTAGCCCCGGGCAATAAGCCCATGGCGGCCGACTTCGACATGGGCCGGGCGGTCGGCCGGGTCGCAGTCAAGCGGGATCGGGGTGGTGAGGACGGTCACTTCAAAATCAAGGGAGGCAAGTTCATCCCTCTTTACTCCCGGGAACCGGGGGTCTTCGAGCGCGGCAGCGACGGCAGCATCTTCAATGGCATCGCCAAGCGGCATGACCGGGTAGGGGAACCCGATACAGCCACGGAGCTGGCCGGCTCTCGTGAGGGTCACAAAGACCCCGCGTTTCTCACCAAAGACCGGTGTCAGGTTGATCATCGGTTTTGGCTTTTTTGTGATCGTATACTCGATGGCCCCCCGGGCGAGCCGGACGGCAAGTAATCCTTCATTGGCAGTCAGCAGTTGCATGGCGCACGCATCCTTTTCTGTGACACTTTCTGCAGGGCCCGTTTAATTAGTTATCCCCCGGCAGGATAGACCCGGGACTGCGGGGCCGGGCCGGTTACCTGTGCTCTTATTAAGGTTCGTTCGCGCATATGTTGTCGTGAGAGGGAGAGAGCGGCTGACGGTAGCCGAAGTGCTGCTGAGGAAAGTCCCCCCACCCACCGGGCACGCAGCCATACGCAAGTATGGGTGGCGAGAGTCACGGCAATGGCACAGAAACGACACGGCCTGTTCCCAGTCATGATGCGGCCGAGCTCCAACGGGAGCGAGAAGTGCACGTTCGCGTGCATGAGTAACCCGCTGAGCGTTTTAACGGAACAGGATACGATGAAACGGCGAAACCCTGCGGGTGCAAGCCAGAACAGGGCAATGGATCGCTCGGTATCCGCCCGGGTATGGCGCAGAGCTGAATGCCGCATGAACAGAAGGAGGCTTACTCCTCCCACTCACATCGCTTTTTAAAAAATCTAAAAAGATAAAGAAGGTAAGCGTTCTCCCTGTTTTTGGCTCACACACAGATCCGGTTAATCCCACCCAGGCCTGTCGTTTTCCTCCGGGATTCATCAGTGACCCGAAGTGGTCCGGGCTCAATTTAAGCCCCGATTATCTCTCGACCCACCTAAAAGAAGCCCATATTGGGCTCCTTTTTAAGAAGTCCTCAAATTGAACTTATTTTGCCAATCGGGCGAATAATATCGGACCCGGTAATGGGGCTGTTTTGGCCGATCGCAAGTCAGACTGCCCTTTAAACGATCCGGAAAATAAAAGCCGCCAAAACGCGGATATCGGGCGGCAAAAGGCATTATATTGGGTTCAATTTGGGCTTTGTTTTGGGAATAAACGGTTTATAACGGATTTAATGGCAAGGGAACGTCATTTTTCCCGAAAGGCTCGCAAAATCGTTATGAGACCTGCACAAGAATGAACGATTTCATCTGCGGCCGGTACTCGTTTGCCTGTACCGACAACCTCTGCTGGAGGTTCCAGATGATCGACCCGGCCATAATCTTTAGGTCCCCCACTTTAATATCGCGCCGGGCAGTTCGAACCCGGTGATCGTGTGCACGAGCGGGAGGAAGCGGTCATGAGGTTACGCCGTCAATTTCTGCTCCTAGTGTTTTCTCGAATCGCTACGGGACCTGCCCATTCAGGACAAAGGCGTCCCTCTCTACCTTGGTCCACCCGATGAACCGTGAAGGGACCTTGACCGGGCACGCCAGCTTGGAGGCCTCCGGTCGGGATGCTTCCGAGTCTCGCTCGTTATTCTGCTGCGCCTTATCGGCATGTTGTTGTCTGGGTTCATCTGAATAATGCTTTACCGGTGGATGGTCCGGGGGAAGACCCAACAGGGACCGCAGGACGTCATCGATATCCCGCGCCCTGGTTGCATACTTCCGCTCGACTAGAATCTGGTATACCACCGGTGATACTTTCATGTACTTGATTTCACTCATGGGTTATCCCTTCTCAACATTCCCCGCAGGGTTTTCATGTACCGGGAAGTGAGGCATGGACCTTGGCCCGTAGATCCTTAAGACTCCTACCATGCCCCAGGACCACGCTCCATAGGCTGGGCCGGTGCAATGGGGAAATCCTGATCGTATAATCTCCTCATCGCGTCAAAAGCAGGGAGCATTGTCTCAATGTGGTAATAACACCGGGTCCAGCCGGTCCGGCTACTGCCTGCAGCCGGTATTCTTTGCATATCTGTTCATCCGTCATAAAAAACTTCTCAAAGAATTGTCGAATCGCATCCGGATCTTTCGGCTTGCGCTTGCTCTGCGGCAGGAAAAACCCTGTACTCCGTAACCTTCACCCGGAAAATTCTC
Source organism: Methanoregulaceae archaeon (assembly GCA_019695435.1). Classification (GTDB taxonomy): domain Archaea; phylum Halobacteriota; class Methanomicrobia; order Methanomicrobiales; family Methanospirillaceae; genus Methanoregula. The sequence goes on from JACTVF010000017.1 coordinate 10,116, forward strand.
TCCCCCGCGTTCGATATCACGCTCTCCATGATTATCCAAGACAGACCCGTAACCGGGTGGATCGCCCATCCATGACCGGATGTTGGTGATCCTCCCGGCAGGATGACGAAATGTGCTGGCTGTCGACCCTAAAAGCGTATGAAATAAAAATGATTTAATAAGAATTTTAATTTTAAATCTGTATTTCGGACTCCTTTTTCGGGAACCCGCCAGTGAGTGAAAAAGAGGAGCTGTTAATTTATATTTTTTTGTACAGGTTGCCGTACACGATCTGGCCTTTCCTCTTTTTGTGACGCTCCCCCATATCGCCAATGAAGTGGGAAAACTTTGCTTTTGCGCCGTCGACTTCGAGCTCGGCCTCGCTGACAGGCTTGAACCCGGGCATCATCGTGTCGATAGAGCCGAAGATAATGATCTCACCGTCAATCATTTGCCCGCCGACCTTGCTTTTTGCATTGCCCTTGACAACGAGCCTGCCACCCTCTGCGTGGGTCAGGGCATGAACATCGATATTGCCATTTACGATAATCTCGCCGCCGGTCATATACATGCCGATATCTGACCCGGCATTGCCCATGACGAGGATCTTGCCACCGGACATGCCTCTCCAGTCGCCACGGTATGCAGCACCGAGATAGTTGCCGGCATTGCCTTCAACGATCAATTCGCCTCCCTTCATGGCGGTCGCGGCGAATGCCTCGATATTACCCTTCGCGAGGATCTTGCCACCCTTCATCCACGCCCCGACGTACAGATCTGTGCTGCCTTCGATGACGAGCTCCCCAGCGGTCATCTTGAAACCGAGGTATTTCACCTTCTTAACATCGCCTTTGACAACGATCTTCGTGTCAGCTGCGGTTGCACCTGCATTGCCTATGACCTCGAAATATTTCCCAAGAGTCGAGGTGGTGTTCCCCTCGTGAACGGAGAGTTCAGCGATCTGTGCTGCAGTTTTGCCGGCAAATGCATCGGGAGACACGTTGTCGGCCTCAAGATACAGTGCAGGCGCATTTTTCATAGTAATGGTTACGGTTTCCATCTCACTCACCTACGCCTGTGTTGCATCGACTTCGAGCGCGTATGGATTCGGGACGAAGTGGTGCCCGAGCGCCTCGTAGTTGTTCTGCGTCATACTGTAGAACTTCACAAACTTCTCATTGATGTCGCGCATGACCTGTGGATTGTCCTTGACATGGACATCGACCCAGAGTGTGCGCTTGTTGCCTGTGCTGACAATCTCGCCGTTGCTGACGACCTGAATGCCACTCTTGAAGACGGCTGCGCAGCGCGAGAACGCTGTCTCGATGTCATCGGGATTTGCGACGGGTTTGTCCGGGTTGAAATTATAGACTGCAACGTCGGCGTCCATGCCGGGTTTCAGACCACCGCACATGGCGGAAAGGCCAAGGGATTTTGCCGGGCCGGCGCGGGTCATCTGGGCAAGCTCGTACAGCGAGATCTCGCGGTCGAGACTGCCGATACTGGTCTGGGAAAGGACCTTATCCTTGTGCTTGAATGCGTTGACTTGTGCATCACGGGCCTTCTTGCTCATGAGCCACTTGATGACACGCGGGTAGCGGGTAAACGGTCCTGCGTTCGGGTGGTCGGTAGTGATGTAACAGCGCATCGGGTCCTTCATCATCAGAGGGATCTCAAGGCCGATTGCCCATTGGATCGCACAGACCGAGATGTTCGGGCTGTAGATGTACGGTACGACTCCGGCTGCGGTCTCAAGTTCCACGTCAACATTCGCCCACTTAAGGTGGTTGAGGCCGCAGAGGTGGTGCTCGAACGGGCCGTCCGCCGTCATCGTGGTGGTCTCGTCAAGGGTTACATTACCGGTGTCGATGGTAATGTTCTTGTTCTTGTTCACGTAGTCCGTGACTTCCTTGGCACCAGACTCGAAGTCTCCCCAATTTGTTCCCTTATACGAGTGGAACTGGGTGTGGGTGAGATGCATGACCTGTTCGCGGCCGAACTTGTTCTTCGTCTTGAAGCCCTCGGCAAGTTTTAAGGTGTCAAGGGTAGTTTCGTAGCATCCGGGGTTCCCAAGATTATTCGGGTGGATGTGCATCGAGTGGGGGAGGCCGAGGTACTCGTTTGCCTCAATGAGCCCCTTGATGATCTCTGCAGGAGTAATATCGAAGTACGGGACAGGGTCGTGGATGGAGAGACAGTTCAGTCCCCATCCCCATGCCTCGGTGCCGCCGGGGTTGACAATTTTGATTGCATAGCCTTTCGTTGCACGAAGAAGCCAGGCACAGTAAGCAGCCGTGTTCTCGATCTCGTGGTTCTTGAGATACTCCATCACGAACCAGTTGTTCCCAAAAACCGGGAATGCACCCTCGTCAATGATGGGCGTGTCGCGGATCTCCTCGTGAACATGGCGTGAGAAAAGCGGGGGCATCGCGGCTTCCATCGCGGTGGTATAGCCCATCTTTGCATACTCATAGCCGGTCTTGAACGTGGTCGGGATCGATGCCCCGCCACCCATCCTCTCCATGCCATGGGTTGGTGTGCAGCTGAAGAGCTTGTCCTCAGGCCGGTAGATGCGACCGAGGTTGACCTTGGGCCCTGCGATGTGGGCGTGGATCTCCACAGCGCCTGCCATGACAGTCTTGTCCTTGGCATCGATAACCTTTGCCGAGGAGCTGACCTTGTCGACTATCTTTCCATCCTTAATTGAGATATCCTTCTTGTCGCCTTTGATGCCCTGGACCGGGTCAAAGACATGACCGTTCTTAATGATATATTCTGACATGGTTATGCCGCCTCCTTGAGCTGTTTTAAGCGGTCTCGGACTTTTATCAGGAACTCTTCATCGGTGAGCATCCCCTCCGGGGGCTCGACTACCTTGCGGCAGTCAATTGGTACATTGTCCATGCGGTAGCAGTTGCCACCGGTTTCGACACCGTTGAATGCGACCGGGACATGGAGTTTTGAGACACCGGAAGTCGGGGTCAGGTGGGGGTCGATGCAGACTGACGGCATCTTGGCGATTGGCTTGACAGCGCTGATCGGGAAGTGTGCGCCCGGGTCGCTGCCGATGGTTAACATGGCGTCAATTTCTCCGCGGGTAAGGAGGTCAATCGTACTTGTGTCACCCGGGTTGTACCGGGCAAAGCCTCGGGTAAGGTCGACCGCGTAGGGGAACCCGAACTGCCATGCGAAGACTTCCCCGGAGCCAGTAACATTGTAGTGGCCACGCATCGGCATGATCGAGAATTTTGTGTACTCGTTGAGATCCTTAGTGACAGCAATTGCCGCGTCGATGTTGTGGTTCTTACCGAGCGTCTGGGTGACACCCATGCCGAAGAAGATGATACCGAACCGGCCGCTTTTCATGACGTCAGCAGCTTCGCGGATCTTCTCACCGGGGATGCCTGCTACGACGTCAGGGAGCCATTCCCCTTTAAAGGCAACGCGAAGTGCGTCCAGAAGTTCGTAGTCCTTGCCCTGTTCCACCTGGAGGTGCATGTCGGCCATCTTGGCGGTGTCGGTGACACGGGGGTCAACAACAATCAGCTTGCGGCTCATCTGTCCCTTGCCGGTAAAGAAACCGCGGGGGAAGATGGAGTACCGGGACATGTGCCGGGGGTGGGCATGTGCCGGGTTGCAGCCCCAGAAGATAATCCTGTCCGCACGGTTCTTGATTTCCCCGAGTGTACAGGAAGGCAGACCGACATCCTGAATTGCAATCAGAGAAGTCCCGTGGCAGGTTGCTGCGGTATTGTCACAGCATGCCCGGCTCATTTCGGCAATCTCATTACCCACACTCTGGGCCTCGCAGTTGGTAGAAGACCAGCCGAATAAGAGCGGCTTTCTCGCCTTTGCGAGCATCTGGGCGGTGTATTCAACAGCCTCATCATAGGAGATCTCCTTCCATGAACCGTCTTCCTGGTGCATCCGCGGACGGGTGATTCGGTCAGATGATTGGGAGTGCAGGAATTTTTCCGTCCCGATCACGCAGGCATTGTTGACTTCGAGGAGTTTCTTACCGTCATCGGAAACAATCACTTCAATATCATCACAAAGTGTTCCGCAGAAAGGGCAGATTACATCGGTTATAGTCTTGGTCATGCTGTTTTCACCCCGCACAGTTTCTGGACAAGTTCGATACCGAGGAGGATGGGCTCGTTCGCTGCAACTTCCAGTGTCACAGGGGTTCCTTTAAACGTTGGCATCCCTGTTGAGTAGGTATTTGGATCAATAATGGAGTTAGCCCATGGGCCCATCGGGATAAAAGCGACACCCGGGTGCGGTCCCTGGGTGGTCTCGGTTGCCTTGACGACAACGCTGCCATAAGGGCTGGTGACCCTGACGTTGGTGTTCTTCCAGGCACCAAGCTTTTTGAGGTCTGTTGGATCAAGTTCGATGATGCCGGCTGCAGTCCGGTAGTTGGCTTTTTCCTTGCCACCTTCGATAGCAACACCCTGCTGGATGGTGCGACCCGATATCAGGTTGATAGTTATGCTCTTTGTCATAGTATTCCCCGTTTTTTAAAATTACAAACAGTCAGTAATCAGGTAAACCTCTGGCTTTTCAGGCCTCGGACGGTATCATTTCCCCCCTTCCGGAAAGGCGGATTACATCGTAGGGGCAGGCGTTGACACAGACCCCGCAACCCGCACAGAGCTCAGCTTTCACGTCAAGATGTATTGACTTCCCGTTCTTAACAGCGTAGATCTTCTCTTTTGTTACAGGATCGAGCGTATGCAGTTCGAGTGCATCGACCGGACATGCGACGACACAGTTGCCACAACCGGTGCATCGCTCCATGTTTACATGTACTGAAAATGCCATACATATCACGCACACATTATAGTGGATAGAGATTATGTTGTTGAGCAAGTTAATTAAAGTTATCTGAATTTATTTGGAGGTAAACATAAATCTTTAATTCATTGTCAAAAGTTAGATCAAAACATTATACTTTTAGGCAATAACGGCTCGTATTGCCCCTTCAATAGAGACTAAAGAAGCAAAGACTTTAAAGCCATCCAATGAATTAATCATTATTTGCGACAACCTCCCCGCCACGACGACACAGATCCCGACCCCGCCTGTAGAGATTGAAGTCCTGCCGGGGGGATATGCGAAAACTGCCCCCAGGAATCATGGGAGATCTCGTAAAACAAGGAAATAACCCCATATAATAGTTAAGCCCGGCTGATCATGACCTCGCATTTTTTCCTTATTTCCGGCCCTCTGACGAGCGAGAGGCTCTCGTGGTTCGAGGAGTCGCTTAAGTTCTACTTTATCCAGATCTACCCCGAATCCCTGATGTACCGGGCGACGACCAAGAGCCCGGTATTCACCTTCTTCCTCACCGGAGATGCACTCGCGAGCCTTGAGAACCCGGAGACCCAGCAGATCTGGTCCGTGATCCTCTCCCTTTCCGGGGTCAGGATCATCTGCGACCGAAAGGAACTGGATCTCCGCGGGATCTCAATCGAACACCTCATGATGAAAAATCCCGACCAGCTGATCAACCAGAATGGCCTTGCGGCAAACAAACAGCCGTCATTCTGGAACGATCTGGCAGCACTGGTCCGGCAGAACAGGCCACCACTCCCGCCGGCCTCGATCGGCTGGCTCCAGATCGAGTCCCCCTACATGTACCGGTCAGCATGGCACGGGCTCAAGTTTCTCTCCTCTGCGCTGGAAAGCCGGTTCTCCGTCGAATTATACGCTTATCTTGACGGCATTCACATGGGGCATACCGGACAGAACCCCGTCGAATCGGAGAATATCGGGCATGGCCTTGAGGGTCTCCACGATCTAGCGGAAAAACAGGGCCTCACGTGCCAGATCCTTGCCTGCAACCGAAGTTCTACCGCACGGGGTTACAGCACATGGGATCCCGGAGAGGGTGTAATTGTCTCCACCTGCGCAATCAAACCGTTCAAGATACGGGACCTTCACGTCATGATTGACCGATTCGAACGCAGCCATATTATCCTCTCGGAAAATTCAGGATCCATCCAGTTCCCCTGGAAAGGATCTGCTCCCTCCTTTGACCGGGCAGACCAGAATACCACTGCCCCGCCGGTTATAATCCTCATCACGCGAAGCC
>JACTVF010000351.1 GCA_019695435.1 Methanoregulaceae archaeon
CATTGAGCATCCGGCAGAACGCGTTCTCGGTGTCTTCCGAGATCGTGTGTTCCATCCGGCACGCCTCATCATGCACCTTCGCCCGGTTGATGTGCAGGACATCGGCAAGGAAGACTTCGAGGAGCCGGTGCCGGCGCTTGATCGTCTCTGCGATCTTCTTTCCCTCGCCGGTCAGGCTTGCGCCCCGGTATGGTTCGTAGTTCACGAGATTCTTATCTGCGAGGTTCTGGAGCGCTTCGGTCACGCTCGCCGGGGTAACCTTGAGGCATTTTGCAATCGCCGTGGTCTTTGCGGGGGCCTCAGTACCTGCGATATCGTAGATCGCTTCGAGATATTCCTCAACCTGTTCCTGTGCCATCTGATCAAGTGTTAGGACACCCTAAATAAAAATGGTTTCGGTTGACCTAAAGGATGCATTTCACCCCTTGCAGACACATCTTCTTATGCTCGCCGGCGTGAGAGGATCGTCCCTGCCCGGATGGAACTCAATAACCCCGTCGGTTATTGATCTGAAGATTTTTGAATCATGCACGCATTGGTAGGTACGGGAAGCACTATGGCAATTGACTGGTATACCGAGTTTGTCGATACGAATTATGAGCCGGTAAAAGACGACCTTGTCTGTCTCTATTATTTTGAACCGGCGGCCGGGATCACCGACAAAGAGGCCGCGGGCCGGATCGCGTCCGAGAGTTCGACAGGCACCTGGACGACACTCTTTACGATGCCCCCACGGATGAAGAAACTGGAGGCGAAAGCATTTGCGTTCGACAAGCATTTTGTCAAGGTCGCCTACCCGCTTGCGCTCTGGGAGGAGGGAAACGCCGTGCAGCTGATGAGCGGGATTGCCGGGAATATCTTCGGGATGAAGGCAATTAAAAACCTGCGCCTCATTGACGCCACGCTCCCCCCCGCATATCTCCGTGGCTTTGCAGGGCCTCATTTCGGTATGGACGGCATACGAAAGATGATGAAGATCTACGGCCGGCCTCTGACCGGTGCCGTACCAAAACCAAAGATCGGGTTTTCCGCGAAAGAACATGCCGACGTGGGATACGAAACCTGGATGGGCGGCTTCGATTTTGTCAAGGATGATGAAAACCTCACCTCGACATCGTTCAACCGGTTCAATGACCGGGTAAAATATATGACAAAACTGCGGGACAAAGCCGAGCAGGAGACCGGCGAGAAGAAGTCCGCATTCCTGAACATCTCTGCTGATGTCGAAACCATGAAAAAGCGTGCTGACCTGCTCGCGGAGTACGGCTGGAACTACGCGATGATCGATGTGGTGGTTGCAGGAACGGCGAGCGTCATGACGATGCGGGACTACTGTTCGGACTTGGGCCTCGCGATCCATGCGCACCGGGCGTTCCATTCAACCTTCGACCGGAACAAAAAGCACGGGATGACGATGTACTTCCTTGCGAAGCTCATGCGTCTTATCGGTGTCTCCCAGATCCACACCGGTACTGCCGTCGGGAAACTGACCGGTACAAAGACCGAGTCAATTCTCCTTGCCGACCTGCTGCGCAAGAAAACGATAGCAGAGGTTCCGCACCAGTGCCTTGCGCAGGACTGGGGCGCCATCAAGACCGCCTTCCCGGTCTCGTCGGGCGGACTGCACCCGGGCCTTGTTCCCGATGTGCTCGACATCTACGGTACGGACCTCGTCCTGCTGGTCTCGGGCGGCATCCATGGTCACCCGAAGGGTACTAGGGCCGGTGCCCGGGCGACTATGCAAGCGATCGAGGCATGGCAGGAAGGCGTGACGCTCGATGAGAAGGCAAAATTGTCGCCTGACCTTCGCGAAGCACTGAAGAAGTGGGGGTACTACAAGCCGAAGTGACCGGATCAATTTCCGGTGGCATGACATTCATGCCGCATCAGGAATCCCTTTTTATATTCCCGTCCGTAGTTCTAAGCACCGTGACAGAATTCCAGCTCGTCTCCTCCTTTCTTCCGGCCGGTTCGCAGCCGGATGCGATAGCAAAACTCAACGACGGACTGACGGACAACGCCCGGTGCCAGACGCTCCTTGGAGTCACTGGTTCCGGCAAGACATTTACGATGGCAAACGTGATTGCGGCGGCAAATAAGCCCACGCTTGTCATCGCCCATAACAAGACGCTGGCCGCCCAGCTTTACCAGGAATTCTGCGATTTTTTTCCGAAAAACCGGGTCGAGTACTTTGTTTCGTACTACGATTACTACCAGCCCGAGTCCTATATCCCGGCAAAAGACCAGTATATCGAGAAGGACTCTGCGATCAACCCCAAGATCGAGATGCTCCGGCTCTCCGCGACCGCTTCGCTCTCGTGCCGGCGCGATGTGATCGTGGTCGCGTCGGTCTCCTGCATCTTCGGTCTGGGCAACCCCGAAAACTTCCGGAATCTTGGCTTTGACCTCGCGGTCGGCCAGAAGATCACCAGAAACGAGATCATGAGCCGGCTTCTCGACATCCAGTTCGAGCGAAACGACATCGATCTTGGCCCGGGCCGGTTCCGGGTCAAGGGTGACATCATCGATATCGTGCCGGGGTACTATAACGATATTATCCGGATCGAACTTTTCGGCGACGAGATCGAGCGCATCCGGGAGGTCGACAAGAACACCGGGGCAAAAAAGGAAGAGATGAAGTATTTCTACGTTTACCCCGCGCGGCACTTCGTCACCCCGGAGAGTGCGCAGAAAGCCGCGATCGTATCCATTAAAGAGGAACTCGACGAGGTGCTCCCCACGCTGGGTCTTGTCGAGGCGCACCGGCTCAGGCAGCGGACAAACTTCGATCTCGAGATGATACAGGAGACGGGCTCCTGCAAGGGAATCGAGAACTACTCACGGCACTTCGATGGCAGGAAAGCAGGAGAAAAACCGTACTGCCTGCTCGATTATTTCCCGGAAGATTTTCTTTTGATCATCGATGAGAGCCACCAGACGATCCCCCAGCTGCACGGGATGTACAACGGCGACCGTTCCCGCAAGGAAACGCTGGTCAGGTACGGCTTCCGGCTCCCGTCAGCGCTCGACAACCGCCCCCTGAAATTCCATGAGTTCGAGCAGTATATGCAGCAGGTGGTCTTTGTCTCGGCGACGCCCGGGCCCTACGAACTCAGGCACTCAACGCAGCTGGTCGAGCAGATCATCCGGCCGACCGGCCTTGTCGACCCGGCAGTCGAGGTCAGACCCATTGAGGGCCAGACACTCGACGTGATCGAGGAGGTGAAAAAGACCGTCGCACGCGGCGACCGGGTG
>JACTVF010000352.1 GCA_019695435.1 Methanoregulaceae archaeon
CAACAAAGTGGATTTTGCGATCCTTTCCCCCCCTGCACAGATGAGCCCGGGCAGCAAGAAGACCATCCTGGTGGAATACCAGAATGTCGGGAATTCCACGATCAGGAGCGCAGAGGCCAGGATCAGTGCTGTCGATCCGTTTACCAGCACGTCTGATACCGCGTATCTTGGCGATCTCGCGCCCGGTCAGTCCGCAGTGGCGTCATTCCAGCTCAGCGTGGCAAGCGATGGGACCCTCAAGGAATACGGTCTCGATTCAGAGATCCGTTACCTCGATGCCCTCGACGATACCTATATCTCAGACCCGATGAAGGTCACCATCGATGTTGAAAATCTAACGGGTATCGCTGGGATCGTGTCCAACCCGGTCTACCTGTCCCTCCTGGTTGCGGTAATTATTGGGATTTTATATGCAGTATATCATTTCCGGAACATCCGGAAAAAGAAGTGATAACCCCTTTTCGGGATAATGTCATCCCTTTGTGGATATCTGAGTTAGTACCTTTTTCTGTCGTTTCGATCTGCCGGTAAACCTGCAATCCGCAAGCTGGAACCGGGTGTTTGAATATTTGTGTCCTGAAAAGTGCCGGATCTGAGTATCCGGCAACAGATTCATGAAGCATGCGGGGCAATCATCAGGCAATGACAGATCTGCGCAGTGACAGGGTCAAGAAAGGGTACGAACGGGCGCCCAATCGTTCGCTTCTGCGATCGCTGGGGGTGACCGACCGGGAGATGGAACTCCCGTTTATCGGTATTGCCAATGCATACAATACGATCGTGCCCGGCCATATCCACCTGCGGCAGCTTTCAGAAAAGGTTCGTGAAGGAATTGCTGCTGCGGGTGGCGTACCATTTGAATTTGGCGTTATCGGCATCTGCGATGGGATTGCCATGGGACATGAAGGAATGCGGTATTCTCTTCCCTCCCGGGAGAATATCGCCGATTCCATCGAACTCATGGTGCAGGCCCACCGGTTTGACGGGCTTGTGTGTGTCGGTACCTGTGACAAGATTGTGCCCGGCATGCTCATGGCGGCCGTCAGGACCAACATCCCGACTGTCGTAGTGACCGGCGGGGCGATGCTCTCCGGAAACTGGGGGGGAAAAGATCTCTCGCTCATCGATGTGTTTGAAGGTGTCGGGAAAGTCGCTGCCGGGAACATGAGCGAGGAGTCCTTAAAGGATCTCGAGTGCTGCGCCATGCCCGGCTGTGGCAGCTGCCAGGGGCTCTATACCGCAAACACGATGGCCTGCATGACCGAAACGATGGGGATGTCGCTGCCAGGCTGTGCTGCAATACCTGCTGTTGACGCGGCAAAGCTGCGGATAGCCCGGGAGAGCGGCGAGGCAGTGGTATCTCTGGTAAAAAAGAACGTCAAGCCGCGCGACATCGTCACCAAAGAGAGCCTTGAGAATGCGATCCGGGTGGATATGGCGCTTGGCGGTTCTACGAACACCGTACTCCACCTCATGGCAATTGCAACCGAGGCCGAGATCCCCCTCTCACTTGCGGATTTCGACCGCATTGCTGAAGAGATCCCGCATATCTGTCACATGCTCCCTGCCGGTCCCTATTCAATGCAGGCATTGTACCGGGCCGGGGGCATTCCCGCAGTGCTCAAACGCCTTGAAAAACATCTTGATGATTGCGCGACCGTGTCCGGTGCTACCATTCGCCGGATCGCGCACGAGGCGGTGATAAATAATGCAGAGGTTATCAGAAGCCTTGATGCACCGGTGAGCCCGGCTGGCGGTCTCCGGATCCTCTTTGGGTCACTGGCGCCCGACGGGGCGGTCGTCAAGTCCGCAGCCGTGCCAAAAGCGATGTGGAAACATACCGGCCCTGCACGGGTCTTTGATGGCGAGGCACAGGCAATGGCTGCGATTCTCTCACGTCAGATCAAGGAAGGCGACGTCGTGATCATCAGAAACGAGGGGCCTCGGGGTGCCCCGGGCATGCCGGAGATGCTTTCCGCAACATCGGCCCTCATGGGTTTTGGGTACACAAATGTGGTACTTATAACAGACGGACGTTTCTCGGGTGGCACCCGGGGCCCCTGCATCGGGCATGTCGCACCTGAGGCCGCGGTCGGCGGGCCGATCGCCTTTGTGCACGATGGCGACCGTATTGCCGTCGATCTCTTTACTAAAACGATCGATCTGCATCTCGACAAAAAAACCCTCAAAGCCCGGAAAGCCTCGTGGAAACCGGTGACAAAACCGCTGACCGGTGTCCTTGCCCGGTATGCAAAGACCGTAGAACAGGCCAACCTCGGCGCGGTGCAGAGATAACCGCGACAGGTCTTTAATAATTCCATAAATTTTCGGTTCTGTAGAAATTCTCATAAATTCATTCTTAACGCTCTTGGGGGCTTTTTGCAAGTGTTGCCACCGCCCCCGCATGCTTGAGGCATTCCCCATATAGGGATAACTCCCGTGAAGGTAATACGACATCATCGCGAAAGCTGCAAGGGGCGGTTCGGGGCGACAGGCACTGTCCCCTCCGTTTACAATTACGCTGTTTTTTGTTGAAAAAGAAGGCTTTTTACAGAGCCAAAATCTCCGTATGAGAAATATAGCCGTATTCCGGTAGTACTCTTCCTTTTGGTTCAAAGTTTTAGTTTGAAAAAAGTAAAAATTTTCAGGGGGTACCCTGAGTCGGGGGCAGTTCTAACGGAACCGTACCAGGATCGCCACACTCGTACACAAGTGCCGCATACCGGCTGACAAAGAGGATAAATGGCGGATACAGCACGATCGCGACAATCAGGAATACAATCCCACCGATCACCGGTATAAACGAGAAAATGTGGAGCAGCAGCCAGAAGACAATGCCGATGACCCCGATAATGATAAGGGCCGCAATGTAGGTGAGCCAGCCAATCCTGCGGATCTGGCCGAGGATTTCTGAAAAGTTGAACCCCTCACCAATCCTGCCGGTCCGGGCAAACCGGACCGATCCGATAAACGAGAAGATCGTAATGATGATTGCAATGATCAGGGTCACGAGCAGGAGGATAAGCATGAGACCGGCTGCCGACATAATCTCCGGATGGGATGTCAGCCACTGCTCGGTCTGGGCTTCCGTCATGGCGGTAAAGTCCATAGAAAAGGCACCGGATGATGTGAATGCCGCGATAAAGGGAAGGAACGCCGCAAGAGCGAGCAGGATGATCGGCAACGCATAGATCAGGCTTACGGCAAGCAGTTTGAGGCCGTCAATAAAGAGTGTGCCCCACTCCTTAAGTTCA
>JACTVF010000353.1 GCA_019695435.1 Methanoregulaceae archaeon
CAAAAACCAATACTTTCTGCAGAGCCGAAACCTCCCGAAATCACCCCCGGAAACCGGCCGACGGGCAGTTTACTTCTGAAAATACCCGGATTAAACTACAACGGCTTTACCCACAAGGTTAAGTGTCTCCCTCCACTTGCGGTCCTTCGGGTTCCTGTGATGCTGCCGTCTGCTGCTTTTAGCTTCGACCTACCACCCGTCCGCATGTAAAAAACAGGGAATTTCCCGGCGGATGCTATCCAAAAATACCTGAAAAAGTATACGGGGATCCCTGGATAGATCGCGATGGACTGCTGAGGGGGTGGTCTGTGATAAAAGGTGAAGATTATGCCAGGTTATTCGAAATGCTCTCTCTGTATATCACCGGCTCTGGAGTACCAGAAAACCGTACGCTGAACGCTGGCGGTCTGCGCGATCGGTCATAAGGATATCCAGGATCGGAGATATCTCCCGGTGTCGTGATCAGGTTGCCGCTCCCGGGTCTTTCGGTTGAAACTATGCGTGCCGAACGGGGATTCTCTACCCACCGGGGTATCGGGTTCCTGACTGAGGGTACCATTCCGTGTATCATTCCGGTTAAAAAGCAGTGTGAAGAACTAAAAGGTTCTCCCCAAAGGTTCAAAATCCCGGTATACCGGTCCTGGTGCATCCGGGGGTGGCGACCACTATGTCACCTCGTTAAAATTCTCTCGTCAGGCGCCGGCGCATCGGAACCGTCGGGTGGATCTCATCATCCCGGATAGTTACACCGGGATCCGGTCCGCTGCCAAGAAGATGTTCCCGGAATCTTCATGGCAGACAGGTCATGTCCACGGTATCCGGGCGGTAGTGAGAAAAGTCTCTGGGTATGGTGGTGTAAAAAAAGGTGGTTCCGGGGGATTTACCGTACCGAATTGTTGACGACTGGCTGGGTGAAGGGTGCCAGAACACTGCCATCTCTGTATTTTACGTCACTGCCAGAGTAAGTCACCGTGGGATGCTGTGAACCCCTAATATAATTTAACAGATACAGGTCTATCTTGGTGGGGTCTGTTGGATCAAGAGCCGCTGAAGTAACACTATAAGATCCTGCTTCAACGCTCGTAACCGAGAACTCACTGGGGTAGAGGCTCGGGTCGTTCATCGCCCGGCTGAACGTCATGTTGACCCACATCCCGTCTGCGCTGGTGTCTGCTGACGGGCTTGGGTTAGTCACATTATTCACAGTCGTAAATGAAACCGTTGGTGCCAAGGCTCTGCCGTTCAGCGTTACGCCTTGCAGCGTGATGGCAGTACTAGCCAGTATGGTTCCGTTGAAGCCATAGCCTGGTCCATCTCCAATAGTTGCGGTGCCGACCGACCAGTAGGTGTTATTCGCTTGTGCACCGTTGGTGAGGATAACCCCATGAGTTCCTGTCGTTGTAATTGTGGATGGCACCTGGAAGATCCAGACAGCGGTCGTGCCGTTGGTCCCGGGGTTGAGATAAAGGTTGCCTGTAGAGAGCGACGCGCTGGTGGACACGTCATAGACCCCGGGGGTAAGGGTCAGCCCGCCGAGTTCTGCGGGCAGGGCGGTTGCACCTGTTCTACCGTTGGCATCGGCAATCGCGGTGGCCAGATCGGTTTGAGCCTTGGTGAGGACACTGCCAGCCCCATATAGCGTTCCATTCACGTGCCCCACGTAGTTGTTTGTGGTGGCACCCACATCTCCGATAACATATGAGTTGACATTTGAACCGGTGAACGTCGTCGACAAAACCGCAAAATTGGCTGCTGTTCCAAGACTCACGGGTGAGAGAGAAAAGCCAGCTGTCCACTCGGCGTACAGGATGGTGTTAGCCGTTATGGTGAAGGTGCCCGTAGTGGCAGCAATGTGCGTTCCGCCGCCATTAGCTGCCGTGTTCCAACCGGTGAAGGTGGAAGAAGAGGTACTGTTGACCAGGGTGCCGGTGTTGCCTTTCGCGGTCACTGTTGCACCTGAAATATACGCGGTGTTGTCGGTGGGAACTGTCCCGCCGGTGGCTCCATTGGCGTTATAGGTCACCGTGTAGGTGGTGGCTGGGGCTGCCGTCGCCGGGAATGCTACCGTAAAGGTAAGCGTGTTGCCGGTTGTGGTTCCTGCTGCGGGCGTTCCGGTATTCACCGTCGGGGTCAGGCCGCCTGCCGGGAACGTGTAGCCCGACGCCGAGGTAAGCACGACCGTGGCCGTGTAATTGGTCGATGATTTGTAGGGAATATCAGTTGGCGACCAGGTCAGGCTTGTTACGGCATAGGTTGCTGAGCCTGGTGTCAATGATGTATATGAAGCCGGCATTGCACCGGTTGCCGGTGCCACAAATCCGTTTATGTTTACCGAACTGATACCCGACGGGATAGTAATCGTATCCCCGATCAGGGTAACCGCGGTCTGTGCGAGTGCCCTGCCGTTTAAGGTTGCGCCATTACCCAGCGCAATATTGGTATAATCCAGGATATTCCCGTTGAACGCAGAGTTTGCCCCAAGCGCCGTGTTGCCAGCGACTGCCCAGTAGACGTTCTGAGCCTGTGCTCCGCCGGTGAGGATAACGCTCGAATTTACGCCAGTACTGAGAACTCCTGCAATCTCGAATACCCATACATCATTCGGGCCGCCCGAGAGGGTGACATTGTTGGGTATTGACACGCCGGTACTCCACTTGTAGACACCGGGGGCGAGGGTCATCCCGTCGATATTTCCGGCGCCCAGTTCGGTAACATTGGTTGGTCGTCCGGAAGCATCAGTGTACGCTGCCTGCATGTCGAGTACAGCGGTAGTCAGGGTAGCCGGGGTGGGAGCCGTATAGTCGGCTGCATATACCTTTCCGTTAACCAGAGACGAGGTCGAAAATTGACCCGAGGAATCCAGGTTGAGGTTAAATCCGGTCATTGACGACGCAGCGATTGGACTTACTGCAATATTACCTGTGATACTTGTGTCATGCGTGCCGGGTGTGGTCGTGATTCCGCTTTCCGCCAGAATCGCGTAATTGCCGGCCGTTGCAAGATTCACGGATGTTGAAGGTGTGGTATAGACGTATTGGTCGGCTGTTGAAGTCGGGGATGTGCCGGCAGATGTGGTGACGGTGACATTAACAATTCCGGCCACACCGGCCGGGGCGGTCGCGGTGATCGAAGTATCGCTGACAAACGTGAACGCGGTTGCCGGTGTGGTGCCAAAGGTTACTCCGGTTGCTCCGGTGAATCCTGTCCCGGTAATGGTTACCACGGTACCGCCGGAAATCGGACCGGATGTCGGT
>JACTVF010000354.1 GCA_019695435.1 Methanoregulaceae archaeon
TGTGAAATTCCTGCTGACGATCGGCATATTGTCACGCCCGAGGCAACGGCCAATAAGATCGATGAGGTCAGGAAAAAGTTCGGGAAGGCCCCGGTTCTTGCCCTGATCGACCATGTCGATTACCAGTACGGGAACCTGCACGATGTCGCCGCCATCGCAAAGGTAGCACACCGGAACGATATCCCGGTGCTCTGCAACGGCGCCTATACGGTCGGCATCCTGCCGGTGGACGGGAAAGCGCTGGGAGTGGATTTTGTCGTCGGTTCGGGCCACAAGAGCATGGCGGCACCAGCACCTTCAGGGGTTCTTGCCGCAACAGCCGAGCGGGCAAAAGACGTCTTTCGCACGACCGCAATTGAGGGGGACGTGACAAAACGGAAGTTTGGCGTGAAGGAACCGGAGCTGATGGGCTGCACGCTCATGGGTGCGACGCTCGTCGGCATGATGGCCTCGTTCCCGCACGTAAAGGAGCGGGTGAAGCATTTCAATCGCGAACTTGAAAACAACAGCACTGTCATGGAGGCGCTCCTCTCCATCGAAGGGACAAAGGTCCTATCAGAGTACCCGCGGAAGCACACGCTGACCCGGGTCGACACGACCGGCTCCTTTGACCGGGTAGCAGAGGTGCACAAGAAGAAGGGGTTCTATTTTTCTTCTGCGCTCAGCGAGAAAGGGATCTTCGGCATCATCCCGGGTGCAACCCGGGTCTGGAAGTTCAACACCTACGGGATGACCAGAAAGCAGGCACAGTACCTTGCCGACGCGTTTGTCGTGGTGGCACGGGAGAACGGGCTCGCGGTCACGCCATAGATTTTTTGTTTTTACCAGAATAACGCGGGGAGTCCTGCCGGTCATATTTTCCCTGTCATTTGCCCTCTTCTTCACGGCACTGGTTTTATCTGAAGTGCTGACCAAAAGGAGAAAGTAACCACAACGGATCGTACCGGCCTTCCCGGAAAAGGAACAATTATGCTCAAGAAATGCGACCTGTCCAAGAAAACCGATGACCGAACATTTGCACGGAAGATCGCCCCCCTGCAGGAGCGCCTCGGTGAGCTCCAGCGGCAGCTGCGGGACGAGAAGATTCCTGTCATTATCGTGATTGAGGGCTGGAATGCATCCGGGATCACGATGACGATCCAGGAGCTCATCCGGTATCTCGACCCCCGGGGATTCACCCTCTCCTCCATCGGTGCGCCAACCGTTCAGGAGAAGAATCACCCGCTTATGTGGCGTTTCTGGAACCGCATCCCGGCAGCAGGGAGGTTTGCGATCTTTGCACGGAGCTGGTACAGCCGGGCGCTTGCCGAGGAGACTGATGGCCCTGGCTGGGAAAAGCGCATGGACCGGAGCATCTGTTCCATCAACCGGTTCGAACGCGTGCTCTCGGATGATGCGACGATTATTATCAAGATCTTCCTTCACATCAGCAAAAAAGAGCAGAAAAAACGGCTCCTCGAACGGGAGACAAACCCGCTGACCTCATGGATGATCACGAAAGGCGACTGGGACTTCCACCGAGATTATGACTCCTATCTCCCGGTCATCGATGACTTTCTCAAAAAAACCGATACCCCGTACGCTCCCTGGACGGTGGTCGGGGCGACGGATCCAAATCACACGATACTCACGTGTTACGCCACGATCGTAAAGACGCTCGAAAAGACCCTCCCGAAGATCCTCCAGAAAAAAAAGCAGGAGACGGAGACCAGGGCCCGTTTCAACCCGGAGATCGCACAGGTCTCCCGCCGTTCAGAGGCACCGGATCTGCGCGAGAGAAAAGAGTACGAGGAACGGGTGACTGCTGCCCAGAAAAAAGTGCGGGACTGCCAGTATCTCCTCTACAAGCGCAATATCCCGCTTGCCATTGTGTTCGAAGGCCGTGACGCCGCCGGGAAAGGCGGCACCATCATGCGCCTCACCCACGATCTGAACCCCCGGGGTTACAGCGTGATGCCAGTCGGAGTACCGAATGACAATGAAAAGGAGCACCACTACCTCTGGCGCTTCATCAGGAATTACCCGGCCGCCGGCAACATCACGATCTATGACCGGAGCTGGTACGGCCGGGTACTCGTGGAACGGGTCGAAGGGTTATGCACGAAACCTGAGTGGAGACGGGCGTATACCGAGATAAATGAGATGGAGGAAGAGTTCCGTACCTGGGGCGGAGGCCTCCTGAAATTCTGGCTCGAAGTGAGTTTCGACGAACAGCTCAGGCGATTCCGTGAACGCGAGACCGATCCGCTCAAGCAGTGGAAGATCACCGACGAGGACTGGCGGAACCGGGAGAAATGGGACCTCTATGGTGTGGCAATCGACGAGATGTTTGCAAAGACGAGCACCAAGTACGCCCCGTGGACAATGATCGAGTCCGACGACAAGTGGTTCGCCCGGACCAAAACGCTCGAAACGGTTGCGGAGTACTGCGAACACCTGCTGCAATGAAAGCGGCGCCTCGGCCATCTGTACATTTTTAAAGAATCTTCCCGTTATGTGCAATGACATACTGCACCCGGGCGAGCATGGCATCCAGCAACTCGTCGATCCCGAGTATGGCCTCGCTCTCCTGGACTGCCCGGGTCGTAGCCGCAGTCGCCGGCATCCGGGGCACCGCCCGGCAGGCGAGATCGCCCTGCTTATCCATGAACGTACCGATCTTCCGGGCGAGGGTGATCGTCTCCGCCTTGTCGTACGTAATGAGCGGCCGGAGCACCGGGACGGTCGTGGCATCGGCAATCACCGCGAGGTTTGCGAGCGTCTGTGATGCAACCTGCCCGATATTTTCCCCGGTGAGGATTGCCTGCGCATCCTCGTGCACGCACAAGCGGCCGGCAGCCCGGAGCATGAACCGTTTGCAGAGGACGCAGCGAAGCCGGGCCGGGACGCGGAGCTCCTGCATCCGGTCGTAGAAGGGTTCGGTGTCGGCGACGATCATCTGCAGATCAGCGCCCGGGCACCAGAGCGAGAGCCGGCGGTGGTTCTCGATCGCTGTGGTCCTCACATCGCCGCCCGCCCACCGGCCGCCATCCATATGCAGGTGCGACACCTCGCAGCCCCGCTTCATCGCAAGCCAGGATGCGACCGGGGAATCGATCCCCGAGGAGAGCAGGCAGAGCACCTTTCCCTGCGAGCCCCACGGGAGCCCGCCCGGCGCCGGGATACGGGAGTCGTAGACAAGGCCCCCGCAATCCCGGACTTCTACAAAGAGCTCGTACTCCGGGTGCCTGAGATCAACCGTAAGG
>JACTVF010000355.1 GCA_019695435.1 Methanoregulaceae archaeon
CAATCCTCAGGCCTCCGGCAGTCGGGTGCCGCTCGCCTTCGATCTGTGACAGCCCGCTGATCCAGCCGGTCCGTGCGTCATCATCCCGGTGCCGGCCCAGCGTGTGATGCACCTGATCGACAAGACGCAGGGCCAGCTCCCGGCAGGCTGCGTTGCCGGTCTTTTCGAAAAGCCCGAGATAATTGCAGACTGCAAACGCATCTGTCCAGAGATACCGTTGCGGCCGCGAACCGGCGGGATCAAGCCCTGTCAACCCGGCAAAGTCCTGCATAAGTTCCTTGGCCAGCGCAGTGGTCGCAATCCGGTTCATCATTTCTGTAGATACGACAGGGAAGAGATAAAAATTTCGTCCCGTTTTTTTGTAGTGATACCGGGTGATCACATCGGCTCCGGAGAAACGGGCATGAACCAGTTAATTTTTTCCGGAACTTTAGAAATTATAATATCTGATTTCAGGAGAATTCCCCGCCTCAGGGTCCCTCCGGGGTACAGCGGGGCGTGATGGTTTTTTAGATTGATTCCGGATCCTGATCCGCCGCGGGGGCGTCCCTTCGGAGCGGCGGCACCCCTCGTTCACGGGAGGGATGTAACAATCCTCTCCTCATATGAATTCAGCCGGTGTCATCTTTCCTGTAGGGTTCCGGTTCTTCCTCAAAATGCCGCCGGAAAAATTCCATCATCCGGTCCGTGGGGATTTCCCGGATGTCCGGTAGCGACCCGGGCACTACTGACCCGGTGACCGTGAAGTACCGCCCCTGCATGTAGAGTTCGACGGATCCTTTTTTCCTGCCTTTGAGTACGAGCCCGGAACGCCCGATGACATGTACACCATGACCGGACGGGCTCCATTCCGTATAGGACCCAAGGGACAACGCCTCTTTGACCATTTCATCGGTCGCATGATCGAAATCGATACCGAATATTCCCTGTCCCAGGACAAAGCCGATCCCATCAAAGCCACCGTCATTGATGGCTTTTTTTGCCTGCTCAAAGGTCCCCCACGTGGAGGAGACATTGACAAGCGCGTGGCGCTTTTTTCCCGGGGCCGGGACATACGGCGGTTTGGTCAGTTTCCCGTTCCGCTCTTCGTACAGCCAGACGACCCAGCGGTCGAGCCGGGTAAGTTCTGCCGGAATATTTTCGTACAGGATCTTCATTGCCAAAACCACCCCTGCCGGAAAAGGACGGTGAGGATGAAATTCATGGTACACCGGCCAGTTCTTCAAGGACTTCACGGTCATCGAGATCATACCACTCTGCGTAGGCATCGGCGACGGCAAACGTCCGGCTGCTCCGGATATTCAGGCAGACCAGTTGATCCACGTGGCCCGAAACAAGCCCTGCCGATGCTGCGGATGCGGTGGGAACGGCGGCGAGGATGCGGGCAGGTTTCTTACGCCGGATGCTTTGTATCGCAGCGAGCATCGTGAACCCCGATGCAAGACCGTCATCGGTCAGGATGACGGTTTTTCCTGCCGGTACAGGGATCGCCGTTGAACCGGTAAACCGGGCCAACCGTTCGTTTACATTTTCTCTGGTCTCTGCAATAGCCCGCTCGACATCAGTCTCCGAAAGACCGAGTGCGTCCCGCAGATCTTCATTGATTAGCACCTGTCCGTCCCAGGTGACTGCACCGAATCCTGATTCTGTCGTGCCGGGGATCCGGATTTTCCGCACGATCGCAAGAGACAGCGGAGCGCCGAGTGCCCGGGCAACCTCCCTCCCAACCGGCACGCCACCGGCCGGGATGGCGAGGACCAGCGGGTCGCGGATGGCAGGAAGGGTTTTTAAAAACGCTCCCAGTTGTCTTCCCGCGTCGTGGCGGGAAGAAAAGACAAACTTCCGTTCCCGGAGCAGAGGATTATCGACTATGTCACCCATATGCGAGTGCTCTGCATCCGCAATCCCATAATGATTGCGGAACCTGACAGAAAACAAACATACGGCTCTCGCAGAAATCCTCATGGATCTTTCCGCGCTCTTTTCCGGGCTATGGCAGGTGTTGCCTCCATCCCTCCACGCTTGATACATCCCCGAATTGCGAGAGTTTCTCAAGGAGGTTTTAAAAAAAATTTTGGCTCAGTAGAAATCCTAAATGGGATTTGTAAGAACGCTCTTGGGGGCTACGGCAATCCCTGCCTTCGCCCCCGCCGTTGTGGCATCCCCCGGTTGCGATAGTGTTGGATTACCTGTACTCATATCTGTACTCCGAGACAGGTAATACGGAGGCATCGCATACGCCCCCGCCCCCTCGGGGGCAGGGCTGGCGTAAGGGGGCGCATAATTTTAAAGATAGGTTTTCTACGGAGCAAAAATTTTAGAAAGCGAAGAGTACAGACAAACTCTTTACGGTAAAATTAAGCATTTGTATCCCCACAAAAGACAACCGGAGCCAGTCATTTTATTCTGAAACGGACGCTATTTCTCATTGGCGAACCGGTACACACCCATCGGTACGGTAATCTCGAACCGCGCCCCTTTGCCCGGCTCTCCGGTCTCTTTGATCGTGATACCGGTGATGTCGAGAATCTCCCGGGAAATGGTCAGTCCAAAACCGGTATTCTTCCCAAACCCTCTCGTGAAGATCTTTTCCTTGTTCTCCTCCGGCACACCTTCACCATCGTCTTCGTACACGATGATCCCGTCCCCGTTGCGTGCCTCAAACGAGAACCGGATCGTGGTGATCCTGCCACCATGCCGGAGAGCATTATCTATCAGGTTGAAAAAGACCTTGACGATCAGCGGATCGGCGAACACTTCAGTATTGGCGGGAAGATCGTTCTTGAGCGTGACCTGTCCGAGCGTGGCACCCTTTCCCGCACTATTCAGGAGGGTCTGAAGATCCTGCCAGACCGCAGCATGGATACCGATCTCCTCGTATTCTTTGGTGAACCGGATCATGGAGGTGATCTGGCTGCTTGCCTCAATGATGCGGGAGAAATAGTCTTCAAACGAGGGATCGGGTATTTTTATGCGTAACAGTTCGGCAAACCCGTTCAGTATCTGAAGCTGGTTGTTGATGTCATGGCGGGTGATGCTTGAAAGAAGGTTGAGCTGCTTGTTTGCCCGCAGGATCGCGTCCTCCATGTGTTTCCGGGAGGTGATATCCCGCATTGAGATGAGGATGACAGGAGAATTCTGGAACTGGATCCGCTTCCCGATCCCTTCAACCCAGATCTGCCGCCCGGTGGCAGTGATGGCCTGGTAATTCATAGGGTAACTATCGATCCACTGCGCAACCTG
>JACTVF010000356.1 GCA_019695435.1 Methanoregulaceae archaeon
GGGTGCTGTTGCTGGATCATGCCGATCGCGTCGTACGCCTGGTACACCGCGAACTGCAGCTTGTTTTTGTCCAGCAGCATGCCAGCCGCCGACAGCTTCTTTCGAATATCGGCTAGCGAATAAAACTTGCCGCCGTCCTTGTCACGTCGTGGCACCTTTAGCTCCCTTTCCGTTTCAACTGCCGTAAAATCTGATTCGTCTCGTCCCATGCAACTGACCAGAATGACAACGCTCCGCGGTGAAACACAGGCTCCTCTAGCAGGCGAACATTCTCAAGTTTGAAGGCGTACCGCCCCGGCGAATAATCGCCCCATCGCAATTCCTGCTCCGATAACGTCGGCGCGAGAGTTTCAGTTTGGCGGCACTCAGTTAGTTGGCAGACGGCCACGATATAGCCGAGAGGGAGTTCATCCAGTTCAGGATGCGTGCAGCTCTCAAGATCGGCAAACTCTCGCGCCCATCGGGGAAACGCCTTCGACGCGTGAATTGCGACCTCGCCGCGGAATCGCGTCGGCCAACTGCGCGTCTCCCGCTGCTTAATGCCAAGAGCCACGGCGGATGCCCAAGGTTGAGTTAAGGAAAATGCTCGCATCTCAGCTCCCTTCGGTTTTGTCCGCCGCGCGGACATTTTCCTTTGCTTCTCTTTTCGCCCAGTTGATTGCGGTCGTGACACGGCGGAATTCTTCGAGCGCCTTATCGTCTGAGTTCCGATAGACGACATATTTCCGCAGTCCCGGCTCAATCCAACATCGTCGATAGACCACGAAATCTCCGAACGTCACTACCTCTTCAATGCGTCCTACCTCATGCTGTGGCATACTCGTTCTCCTAGCTCGCACGTTTTTCTCCAACTAAAGCGGTGGCAGAACAGCAGTGCCCGTCCGCTGAATTGTGATGTGCGGGAAATAAACTCCTATCGGCTGAAATAGATAGGTCCCGGTAACGGTGCATGACACACCCTCCACGCAGGTCGGTGTAAGTATCGTGAGGTTGTGATCGTTCATTCGCAGGTTTCTGGCGAGCGATAGAGCGTAATCGTGGTAAGACTGCATCGTGCACGGGATTCCATTGAGTGCTTCACAGCGGGCCGACTCGTTCACGATGTATTCCAAGTTGGCTGTCCGCTCCAGCGCCCATACGACGTCAGCCATACCCAGCGCCACGAGCACGAACACCGGCAGGATAAGCGCCATTTCAAGTATTGCTTGTCCCTTCTGTTTCTTCTTCATTGGAACCTCCTGCGATAAATCCAGATTCCGAGACACCCGATCCCGATGATGAGCACCGTCAATGTCGTGAGCTGTGCCAGTCCTTCGACGCGTAACCAATCGACGACCGCCCGATGATGCAGATAGGCTTCGATCAGCCCAATCCATAGCAGCGTCGAGAAGAGAAATGCCCAGATACAGCCGAGGCGGTTCATAAACAACCTACCGCGTTCCATCTTGCGGCCTCTCGCGCTGCCCAATCCGGCTCGTCCGAATCGGAACACAGCGCATAAATCGTGTTCGCATCCTTGAGCGCGTCGACCGCCGCCTCCTGCACATGCAACTGTAACGCATGTTGCAATATGCACGACGCGGCAAGGGCTAGATCGAGAGCATAATCACAGAGCTGCTGGTTAGTCATAGCGTGCCGCCCTTCATGCTGCGCTGAATCGCTTGCATGATCGCAGTACAGTTGCCTCCACAGTCGGGGCAGAGACGTTTAGCACGCCGAATGGCGCGGTGGGTGGAGTTGGTTTTCCGCACACGGAGTTCGCGGCGTTCCATTGCTTCTAGGTTATTGAGTTGGGCTTTCATTGTCCTACTCTCCTTCGTGGGCCGGTCGGCCCTGACATAAACAGCTTAACCCACCGGCAGGTATCTGTCAAGCAATTTATCGTATGCCGCCGATGCCGCGAACGAGTCAACTGGGCGTGCCCGAAACAGCGTATCCTTTCTATCCTCAATCGTCTTGGCGGCATCGCTATCGCGAATGACCGCCACATCATTAAAATATCGAGCGAACTTCGTCATCAGCATGCGAACGCTACATTGAACGGTCAGAATGTCATCAAACTCAGCTCTTTTTATGATCAGATGGCAGGCGTTCCCCATGCCCAATTGCCTAAAAACGCCAGTATTTAATTCCAGACGGAGTACATAAACGTCCACGTACTGATGCCCACGAGAATTACCGTGACGATGGATATTGAACTTCCATCCCCAAACTTTCTTGCTGCCACGCTTTACCAAACTTCGAGGTTCGCCTGTTTTGACTTCAATCCTCGTTCCCGCTTGAGTATAGAGATCAAACGGAGCATGGTAGTTGGCGCGATACGTTTTGATGCCTACACTCCGAAGCCACATGTAGACCGAATCTTCGCCGTGTTTTCCTTTATCGGTTCTCGTCATAGCATCATTCTACACAATATGCAAAAAGATGCAACGCGGAAAGTTTTGGCTCCAGGTCGGAGATGGATGTGATCCGCTTCACAGGATTCCCGCTCCGATTGTATCGACTCGCGCGTGGCGCTCATACCATTGCCACCAATCATCTCGACGGCGACGCGCATCATCCGTCATCTTCCGTTGTGCTTCGTGATAGGCGGCGTCCGCTTCGAGACATGCAAGATACAGTTCAATGTCTGGGTCCCAGATTCCCGGCCCTTTGACTCGGTACATCCATGGCGGGAGCATCCCGTTAAAGGGCGAGCTCGTGGACCGTCCGCGCGGCCATCCCGCCACAAGATCACGAGCCTTCGTCTTGCTCATACTTCGGCCAGCCCTCTGCCGGTTTCTTCTTTTGCAGTGACTTCTTAACCGCGTCCTTCCAGTTGCCTTTGATCTTTAGGGTCTTGCGAGGCCCGACATACATTTCGTCGCACTCAACCGTTCCCATGAGCTTTGGGGCGTCAGGATCGGGAGCCATCGCAAACCGGATGCGGTTCATCAGGAACAATGCCGATTTGTAGCTAATCTGGCAATGTCGTTTGATTTCTAGAGCGGATACGCCCTTTTTGGACGTACATGCACGCCAGAACGCATAGCACCAGTGGCGAAGCTCAATCCGCGATTCTTCGTACACTGTGCCGATCCGTACCGTGTACTGCTCTTTGCAATCTCGACAGCGCCACAGAAACCGTTTATTGCGCCCGCGCTTCAATTCACCCTTGACGGCTTGAAATCCTTCCATCTTGTAGACGTTCACGCTGCCACAGTGAACACAGCA
>JACTVF010000357.1 GCA_019695435.1 Methanoregulaceae archaeon
TTTGCGCCCGCAGCTCGTCGGCCTCGTCGGTCATCCCTGCGAGTTCCAAAGCTCGGATGGTCGACGCGGTCGGGTCATAGGCGACGGGCCTGGGCGCGGGTTCGGGTCGGTGTTCGGCAGTCTCGGCGACCTTGGCCGCGATCTGAGCCGCGGTCCAGGTTGGGAACTGGTCGCACAATCTGGCGAGTTCGTCCCCCTCATCGGCCCTGACGGATTCCCGCGTGACCCGCGCGTACTCGCGTCGTGCCCTTTCGGCGATCTGTCTCCCGGCCATTCTGGCGGCGACGCGAATCTCGACCGCCTGGTCGAAACGACTGTCGCGCGCCGCGGATCTATCTTCTGAGTTCTTGTAGAGATCCCCCCCGGGAGCCGGTGGGTTTATGTCGGTCAGCCGGTGGGTTTCGCGCTCGTCGGGCTCAGAAAAGGCACCGGCAGCCGGTGGGTTTTCGTCGGTACCCCGGAAGGTGGGCGGGACGGCGGCGGTGTAGAAGATCGTCCGGTGGCGACCGCCCTTGGCCTCGGCGCTGTGGTCGGCGGTGCCGTGGTACAGACCGGGGCGACCGCGCTCGCCGGCAGACAGCCAGCCGGTATCACGGAGCTGGTGCAAGTGCTCCCGGACTGTGCTCTCCGAAAGTCCGGTCTCACGGGCCAGCGTGGCAATGGCCGGAAAGGCAGACCCGCCCCGTTCGTTCATGTGCAGCGAGAGCGTCAGGGCGACGTGCCTGGTCGTGGGTGGCAGGTCGCTGTCGCAGAGTGCCGAGCGCCAACCGAATAGGGGTCGGAGGCGGCCGCTCACCGTGTCAGCCCCTCGGAATAATCACCCCCCCGGCGCGCGCGGCGGACGCGGGCGGATTTCAGCGACAGCTGAAGGAAATACTCCGACCGGGCATGGCGGGCGCGACGCGCGCGCTCGACCGGCGGGAGTTCCCCTGTCGGGTCGACTAGCGCCTCGAACTTGTCGAGGGCCGCGGCGCGCGCGGCGGCGGTGGCCTCGCGGCCCGTCCGGTTGATATGGCTTGCGTGGGCGGCGGCTTGGGCTCTTAGGCGGCGCTCTTGCGGAGACAGTGGCATTGTCCCTCCTGCCACCGACTCCAGCCATGCACCCTGCACGCCAGGCACACCGGGCGTGACCCCGGCGACTTCAATCACAATGACTATACGACAACCGATGTGCTTAGTCGTGGATGGTCGGTGGCCCAGCAAGCCGCGCAACTTGAGGACTCATTCGTGAGGGATCAAAAGGAGGTTGAGCGCGGTCGACTCGGCGGGATCGCGCGGGCCATGACACTGTTGGCTGAGAATCGAGTTGTGATCGCAAAGGCTGCTCGTGCGACCCCCGGAGTGAACGCCGCTCCCGCCAGGAAGGCCGCTCGTAAACCTCCGCAAGCGTTCATCGCAAGATTCGCTGGTAGGGTAGTTGGGGTGAGTTCTAGCAAGACGGCAACGGGTGCCAAGGCGAATGCCTGACGAACCGGCCGAACCTGGCAAGGCGGCCGAACCTGCGCTCCCGCGGTTCTACGCGAACCTAGTGAACATCGCGACGAGTCCGTACGACGTAACCCTCACGTGGATAGAGGCTGACCCGACAGTCCTCCGTGAGGATCAGATCGGACCTCATGCCATGCGGATGGAGGCAGTTGCGCAGGTTGTTATGCCATTAGGGCACGCGAAGGCGTTGATTCCCCTGCTCGTCAAGGTGATATCGCAGTACGAGACCAAATTTGGCCAAATCCCGGCCCCAGGATTCGATGAAACGAGCAAATCATGACGACGCAGACGAGCGCGATTCCGTTTGACGGCGCCCTAGAGAGCTTCACAAGAACTACGCAGTTGCGTCTGGTTGCTCCGCTAACTGAGGACGACCACACCGATCCGACGCCCACGATTGGACTTGACATTTGGGTCGACGGGGTCGCGAAACGCTTGGGCTGGAACCTTCGCGAGTTGTCTCAGGCCACCCCCGACCCGAGTGCGGATCAGCACTGGCGGGAGTATTGCCTGCGACACGGAATCGACTCGGCCGAAGCTAGCGAGGAGATGTTCGCTGCCTGGGCAGATGTCGCGGCAGAGGAAGCGAGCGCATACGACCAAACGGTGACCGACCACTGGCCAGCGGAGTCCTGGCCTGTCGACTGAGCCGTGCAATCTTGGCGAAGCAAAGAAACTTGCCGCCCGCAAAACGGGGCGATGTCTACTGGATCAATCTCAACCCGGTAGTCGGTTCCGAACAGAGCGGCAAACGACCCGCCGTAGTCGTTTCTCCCGCGAGGATGAATCGGGCGCTTCCCACTGTGGTGGTGGCACCAATCACTTCACGTATCAAGAACCGGGAGTCTCCGATTGCTCCAATTCTGGAGGCCGGTCACCCTCTGCCCTTAGAAAGCGCTGTCCTGACGTTCCAGGTGCGAGCCGTGGATGCGACTCGCCTTGACGGTCCCATAGGGACGTTGACTCCCGAGCAGATGTCTGCAGTAGCCCATGGGATGGCAATTTCACTTGGGTTACTGGCTCCCGGGGCAATACAGAAAACCCAGGCCGACCCTCAAGGGCCTTAATCCAGCCCTAGCAAGGCCGCTCTTTCGACCGCCCATCACGACTCGACTTAGTCCGCATCCCACCGACTTGCCGATTCTTAAAGGTAGACAGCACGCGGCCCGATCAAGCTAGCCCACCACCCGCGGAGGCTCGCCGATGTGCTCCTATAACCGATTACCCGGTGCTAGGCGTCGGTGCGCGTCGCGCGCGCGCTCGTCGGCCGCGCTCGCGCCGTAGCGGTTGAGCATGGTCCGGGATCGCCAACCGAATAGTCGCATCGCGTCGCCTTCGCTGCCGCCCTGCGCCATCCAGACGTGCGCGGCCGTGTGCCGGAGCTGGTGCGGGTGAATCTTCGCGATGCCCGCCTGCGCGCAGCGGCGTTCGAGTAGCTGGGCGATCCCCGAGTCGGTGAGCCCGCCCTTCGGGCCCAGCCATAGCGCGGGACTTGCCGCCTGCGAGTGGCGCACCCGGACGCGCAGGTAGCGGTCGAGGGCCTGCCCGGTCTTGGCGCCGAACGGGCACGCCCGCTGACGGCGCCCCTTCCCGGTGACGATGATCTGGTCGTCCTGAAAGTCGACGTCCTCCACGCGGATCCCCGCGCACTCGGCGAGCCTCATGCCGGTGTCGATGAACGTCCGGAGGATCGCAAGGTCGCGCCGGTCCTCGAACGTCTT
>JACTVF010000358.1 GCA_019695435.1 Methanoregulaceae archaeon
CACGACAAGCAAGACGATTCCGAGCGTCCCGCTCGGCGCGTAGCCCCAGTTTTGGCTGTAAGGCCAAGAGGGGAAGGCGCCGAACAGCAAAAGGATCAGCACGACGATGAGAATGACGCCCACGTCAGCGCACCAGTGGGCGGCCGGCAAAGCCCAAGCCGCTGAGCAACACGCTCAGGAAGTAGCAAGCCAGGGCAAGGCAGATCAAGCGGCTCGCCCAGAGAGACGACGGTGAAGGCCACGTTGACCACGCGGCGATGACTGCCAAGACGAACGCGAACACCAGCAAGATTATCGAGATCATTTGTTTTTCTCCTTTTCAAAAGTGGGCCTCAGCTAAGAGGGCCGAGGCCCGTGAGCAACTTCGCCCTCTGGAGGAAACCTTACACCAATAGCGGTTGGCCCTCTAGACTACTTTCTGCAGCGGCGCCCCGTACTCGTTGATCCGAATCTTGTTGTCCCACCCGCACTGGTTGCACTTCCGAAAGTCGCCGGCGATCACCAGCACCTGGTTGCCGCAGTTGGGGCACGCCGGCGTCTTCGAGTTTACCTGCGGCTTCGCCAACTTCGTGGTCAGTACTTTTCCACCCATTGTCTTGTCCTCCCCGAACACGCCCGACTTCTGGACGGTGTTCCTAAGTTCTCGCTTTTGCGCGGCGGCAAGCTCGTCCGTGGTCTTGGGCGAAACGTCCGCCGCATCCTCCCGGGCCTTCTTCGCGCTGTCTAGCAGCCAGCCGCCGTGCAAACCAGACTCCGCCAAGACCGTCATCGACCAGACGCAAGCGTCAAGACGATCAGGCGACTTCTTGGTAAGCCCCGGTACGTAGTCTGCCATCTGGCTTTCTAACGCTGCCCAATAGCCCACATGGTGCGCTCGCCCTTGCTCGTACAGCGCCGCGATTGGTTCGGCCCGCACGTACTTACCACGGGTCGCCCGTACACCTTCATAAGCAAAAGCGTGTTGCTTTGTCCTCAGTAGAGACTCAATCATGTCCCCACCATTGTTTACTTCGGCCACGATTCGGTCTGCATCCCACTTGCTGTAAAGATAAAGAGCTTTCTCGCAAGCTTGGTCTGGCGTGAGCACGGCAGAAGTGTCCTCGAGCACGTAGTAATGAGGTGGGCTCTGATCGTCTTCACCGCAAACCACGATGCCCCACTCGTCGGACTCATCGTTCGAAGTTACCGCCGGGTCGATGCCAATCACCACCCGGCGCAAGTGCTTTGGCGGCTGCTTTACCCGGGTGTCATCAAACACCTTGACAGTCCAAAGAGCACCTGGATTATCATCAAGAACTTCTGCATTGAGTTCCTGTCGCCCTAACCTCGTATTCTCATACTTTGCGACAATTGACTGAAAGAACTTTTCAGCTAGATTCTTGCGGTTTTCGAAGGTCGTG
This sequence comes from Methanoregulaceae archaeon, assembly GCA_019695435.1. Taxonomy (GTDB): domain Archaea; phylum Halobacteriota; class Methanomicrobia; order Methanomicrobiales; family Methanospirillaceae; genus Methanoregula. The sequence continues at coordinate 1,401 of JACTVF010000358.1, forward strand.
CCGCGGGTTACCAAAGTTGCTGGGTCAGAAAGAAGGTCACGAATGATCTTGATCGGCTTCGGGGTAGTAGTCACCAAAGCCTGAGGATTGGAGCCAAGCCGCAAACCGAACATTGCGTTGCTCCAAGTGTCATCAGGATACTGCCAGGCACAATTGTGTGTGAGGATGCCGTTCGCAAAGTATTCAGGACAACCCTCCACTTCTAAGTTGTAAACGGCTTGTTGATCAGGCAACTTTGTCACTGCAGTAACGGTGCAGATTGGCACAGCTAGAAGGACATCTCCTGAGTTGAGTTCTGCAAGCGGCTTAAAACCAACCCCTTCTACCCAGACTGGGTGGTTCGACGTTCCAACTAAAGTCCGGCCGTCACTTGTAGTTAGACGGTAAACTTCAGCTGAAACCCGCGTGCACTGGCTCCATTTTATCACACGAAACCCTTGCCGCGTGGCCACAAGATCTCCACTCTTCAAAGTTTCAATCGGCTTTTCTCCAAAGTTGGTTTGAACCAAAGTCCCAGCCACCAGGCAGATTTCATCTGCCCAAATTTTCATCGATTGCTTGTTACGCAACCGTTCTGGTTCTTGTGCGGAGAACAACAACGAAGTGGAGCCGTTCGGCCACTTCAACTTGCGGTCCGACTTGGCATAGTACGGGCGCTCGTCAGCCGGACACACTGCCAAAATGCCTGATTCACCCTCAACCATAGCATCTCTGATGTCGTCTGCTGTCGGTCCAATCAAGTTTACGTACTTAAAAGTCTTGACCCACTCACGCACGGTCTCTGATCCTGTCCGGGTTTTACCATTTCCTCGGCCTGCGAGGATCAGCCACGTCGCCCAATCGCCCTCCGGCAGCACCTGCTTCTCCCGCCGCCACAGGTGCCACTTGAACAGCATCGCCTGGATGACTTCCGTGCAACCCTTGTAGTGCTTCTCCAGGAACCCGCGGCGCTTCTCCAAGGGCATCGCCGCCAAGAGCTGCTCGGCGTCGGCCGTGTTCTCCAGCTCGACTAAAGCGCGCTGGTAGGCGTCGCGCTCGTGGTCGGTGAGCTGAAGCAGCTCGTGGTCGGTCAGGATTAGGTTGGGGGAGATCATTTCTTTTCGAGGCAAACCTCGCCAGCCGCGGCAACTTTTCCGCACATCTTGCACAAGCCGTCGTCGCCGGGCACGTGCGCTTTAGCTTCTTTGTTCATCATCCTGAACCCACAGGCCTTCGCCATCTCGCTAATGATTCCGCTCATTGCACCACCTCCCCTTTAAGTCGTGCCCTCACCCTTTCCGTAATCAGCTTCACCTTCTCCAGCGGGTTCTGCGCGGCCTCTAGCTCCTCGACCGTCAACCCCGTGCCCACGGCCTGCGCCAGCAGCTTCCCGTCGATGCGCTCGAGGATCATCTCACAAAACTTGGCGTCGCCATTGATCGCGTGCTGTATCAAGCTGTAAACAAGGTCCTTAAGCAGCTCGCCGTCGTTATGTTGCAAGGCCGCGGCGATCGCTCGGGCCAAGGGCCGCGTTTTTGCCTGCGGCAGCGTGAAGCCGTCGAGAAACTGCTTCCGCTTCCGGTAGTCAGGGTTCGGCCCGATGATCTCAGGGTTTTGAGCGAGGTCCTCGAAGTCGTCAGGCATTGCCCCACCTCTGCTGCACTTGGAACACCGGCACCGCCTCGACACCGAGCTGAAGCAGGCAGTCGCACCCCATTGTCTCGCTGTGCGTGCACGTCGCCTTGCCGCACACCGGGCAAACCAAACCGGCGGTGCCCTGGGTGAAGACTTCGGCTGGAGTGACTTGTTGCATTAGAGCATC
>JACTVF010000359.1 GCA_019695435.1 Methanoregulaceae archaeon
CTCCCGCCACCAGTTCGACTTTGGGAATGTGGCCAAGCGGGCGGTTGCGATCGTGAATGGCAGCCAAGCGGGTGATCTCCTCCACAATCGCGTCGCTGGTCTTGAAAGCGCCTTGGTGCAGATGTTCGGACGTGCTGACGGCTGTGTCCTTTTCGTGGACCTGCGGGAAGCCGGCAAAGGTATCGAACCCGATCACCAGCCGCGTGTGGTTGAACGGCTCGTAGATCGCCGAGAAATGCATCCAGCTCATCAAGCCGCCTCCGGCGAACACGCCGCATTCCACAATGCTGCCATTGGCGGCCAAGTTGAGCTTGAACAGCTCGTGCTTCACGAGGAAGCGCGCGATGTCCTGCCGCCGGACGTGGCAGGCGAAGTTTTGCAGCCGTTGTGCGAGCGGAAGGCTCGAGTTTCCAAACGCCCGGCTGAGTTCCTCCACCACCTCCTTCTCCGTTGCGGAGTGCTTGTGCCGGTGAAGGCCGAGGGTGGCAATGATGCTGGTGGAAGTGCGTTTCTGGTCTTTGTACTGTTTTGATTTCATGGTTCGCTATCCAGTTAGTCTTTTCGTATCGAGTTGCGCGTTTACGCGCAACTCTGAGAGGGCTTTTCATAGTGTGGCGGTGTGCCGCAAGTGGAAATCTGCGCGATGAACCTTCGACACTCCGTCCGCCAAGAAAACTTGTCAGAGATGCCGCTCATGCCTTCCTCCTCGCCGCGTACCACTGGACCGTTTTCCTCAGCCCGACCTCCAGCGGCACTTTGGGACTCCAGCCAGTCGCGTCTCTCAAACGTCGGTTGTTCACCTGCAGCGACATGGCTTGGCCTTCCCGATAAGGAATGTCGCCGAAGCCAATCTGCAGCGAGGGGTCAATCTGGTCGCGGACAAACTCGACGATCTCACGGATTCGGCGCGGCTCACCGCAGCCGAGGTTGAACGTTCCTCCTACCCGCTGCAGGTTCGCCACCAACCGGAGTGCATCCACAATATCGTCGATGTAAAGGTAATCCCACAACTGCTTACCGGGTGTTAAGGACAGCTTCTTGCGCTGCAGGAGGGATTGAATAACGTAGGGAATCATTCGCGCAGCATCGTCATCAGGTCCATAACCCCATGACAAGCGGAACCAAGCGAAGGTCATCCCCAGGGATTTACAGAGGAACTCTGACAAAAGACCCACGCCGAACTTGGACGCCCCATACAGGTTGTCTGGTTTCACGGGCAAATCCTCGTGGAGTTCGCGGTCGAAACGTCCGTATTCAATCACCGATCCCATTCCAATGAATTTTTTACATCCCGCTTCCGCGGTCAGCCGCACTAATTTCAAACTCCCGTCCACGTTCAAATAAACCTGGTCTATGTTCTGTTGATGCTGGTAACTGTTGGCTCCGCTCCATCCCAAATGAAACACGACGTCGGGACGAAAACTCTTGAGAGCATCCGCACAGGCTCGAATCGAGCTTAGTTCGCCACGAATCACGGTCACTCGGTCGAGTAAATCGCGAATGCGCCTCGCCCCCTCTGGATTCCTGACCAGGATCGCGACCTGTGCACCAGAAGCAAGCAACTTGTGGGTCAGATGGGATCCCACAAAACCTGTGGCTCCAGTTATGAAGTAGCGCATAAACTCTGAACGGAAAAATCATGACACCACCTTTGTCGACCGTTGCTATCCCGATTCATTGACAGAGTGCATACTTTATCCTGACCGCCATGGAAAACGCAGGCCAAGACCTTATTTAAAACCGGCGTTGGCGAGAGCACGTTCACTGGCTTGCCCTGCCTGCCAGCACATCCACAAGAGAATGGAACTGGCGCGGTTGATAACCAAACGAAGCTAGTTCGGACTGAATTTCTTTCATATAACCGAAACTGAACACGAGAATTTCATCCACCGGCGACTCTTTCAGCGCCGGAATGCCGACGAGCGGTACGCCGGATTTCGGGGCTACCAGCCCGACCCCTTTCGGTTTCTTGTCCACAACGTAACACAGTTTCGAGGCGGCCTGCATCGCGGCCATGGTCATTATGCCACGCCCCCCTGCGCCGTAGCCAGCGATCCTTTTGCCACCAGCCGTGATGCGGTTGACAAAGGTGTCCAAGTTGGCGATGCCGCCCTTAATCAATTCGGCCTGACCCGCGTAAAAATTCAGATTACCAAGCTCCGGCGGCGCGGTCGATTTTGCCGGAGGAAATTGCCCGGCCAGACGCGAAGCGCTGGGAGTGGCGACGAACAGGAGCGAGTTAGCCCGGCGATCCGCTTCCGGCACCAGATCAAAATCGATGATGGTCATTCTTTCGCGCGCCGCAAGGGCTAGAGCGGTAGCCGTAGTCAGATAAATCGAGTGTTCGTGTTCGAACAGGCAGTATTCCTGACGTTCCAAAATCTTCTGCAGATTGTGAACCTCAATCACCAGTAGGCCGTGGTCGGGATTCAGGATGGACTGCGCTGCCGCGATAAATTCGCGGGGTTGTGGCAGATGATCAAAAGTGTAGGAAAGCATCACCACATCCACCGTCTTGAATGAGGCTGGCAGGTAATTTATCGAGCCGGCAGTGAACAACCCTTGGATCGTCGGGATGCCTTTGCAGATAGCCGCGCGCGTCAGCAACGTGGAAGGCTCGTAACCCAGCACTTCACAACCAAGTTCTTTGAAAGCCAATAGTTGTCCGCCATCGCCGGAACCAACCTCTAGCACCTTGATACCTTTTCGTCCGGCGAGATATTTGGAGAGCAAATGGCCGGCGAGCAGGCGCATGAACCGGCTGGCGCTGGGCGACGCCCCGACGGCGTACTGGTAATCCTCATAGTAGTCACCCATATCCACGTCGTGCTGCGTCTGTACGGTAAGACAATCTTCACAGATGAACACATCAATATCGTGGCGGAATTCCTGGCCGAATCGTTCACGGGGAATGAAATCATCTGTGAGTGGCATCTCCGGCAGATGCAAGAACCGCCGGCGACGTTGGCCCGAGCAGATACGACAGTGGGTCAGAGTATGAACGTGCATGGCAGGCAGAATTTCGGGGACCCAACTTCTTCAGAGCCAAGCCTTACATTTCCCGGCCAATCGTCAAATACGTAGCGCCCGTAAAGGCGTCCGGCTGGAACATGCGGCGATTGTCGAACACACATTTACCCCGGAGTATCTGCAAGTTACACGGCGCTGTCAAACGCTCATATTCCGGCCAGGCAGTCACGA
>JACTVF010000360.1 GCA_019695435.1 Methanoregulaceae archaeon
GAATGTTACGGTGCGGTGGCAGGTTTTATCGATTACGGCCCGCTCGGCGCGATGATGAAGCGACGGATCGAGGATATCTGGCGACATTTTTACGTTTTTCAGGAGGGTTATTACGAGATTGAGTGCCCGACGATTGCACAGGAAGCGGTCTTTATCGCGTCCGGGCATGTGAAAGGATTCTCCGACAAGATGTGCCAGTGCCCGCACTGCAAGGAATACCTGCGGGCCGACCATGTGGCCGACGGCGGCGGGGTGTGCGGGGCGGCGACCATGGATAACGAGACGCTTGCAGCTGCAATTGCCACCTGCAAGTGTCCTGCCTGTGGGAAAGTGCTCGGGAACGTCGAAGTCTACAACTTCAACCTGATGTTTTCAACGACAATCGGCCCTGGTTCGCAGCGGGTCGGCTACCTGCGCCCCGAAACGGCGCAGGGGATGTTTGTGGATTTTGCCCGGCTGCTCCGGTTCTACCGGGACAAGTTACCCTTCGGTGCGGTGCAGATCGGCAAATCTTACCGCAACGAGATCTCGCCCCGACAGGGTATGATCCGTCTTCGCGAGTTCACGCAGGCTGAGGCCGAGATCTTTGTCCACCCGGACGAGAAAAACCACCACCCGGCATTCAGCAGGTATGCAAATTACCGGATGCCTCTTCTGACGTACGTCCACCAACAGAAATGTGAACCCGCAGTCGAGATGTCGATGCGCGAGGCGGTGGATGGCGGTGTCATCGCAAACGAGTACGTTGCCTACTATGTCGCTCTCACCCACGAAATGCTTGCCACGATCGGGATACGGCCGGACCGGCTCCGGTTCCGCCAGCACCTTCCCGATGAAAGGGCGCACTATGCGACAGACTGCTGGGACGCGGAAGTGTACTCGGAGCGCTTCGGCTGGGTCGAGACCGTCGGGATTGCCGACCGGACGAATTACGACCTCAATGCCCATGCAAAGCAGAGCGGTACAACAATGACAGTTTTCATTCAGTACGATACGCCAAAGAAGGTCCAGCGCCGGCGGATCATTCCGAACATGGGGGTGCTCGGCAGGCAGTACCGAAAGAAAGCAAAGGCGATCTTTGCGGCCCTTGAGACCGCAACACCCTCTCCCGATGGCGCCGATGTGACCGTTGACGGCGAGACGATCCACATCCCCGCAGACCTCTTCGAGGTCAGGGACGAAGTCGTGGATGTCCGGGGCGAAGAGATCGTGCCCCATGTGATTGAGCCCTCGTACGGGATCGACCGAATGTGCTACGCCGTGCTCGAACAGGCTTATGACGAGGACACCGTAGACGGCGAGAAACGCACAGTGCTCCGGCTCTCCCCTAAGGTCGCTCCCGTACAGGTTGCCGTCTTCCCACTCATGTCCCGCGACGGTCTTGACACGCTTTCTGAGGAGATTACGACCACACTCCAGAAACACGGCATCCTCGCGGAGTATGACGACTCTGGCGCAATCGGCCGCCGCTACCGCCGACAGGATGAGATAGGCACGCCGTTTGCGATCACGGTCGATTACGAATCAAAGGAGACGCACACGGTTACGATCCGGGACCGGGACAGCATGAAACAGGTAAGGATCGCCATTGATAAGCTGCCCGGGATGCTTCCAGCGCTTGTCGGGGGAAGCATCCGGTTTGCGGAAATCGTATAATCTTTTTTCAGTCAGCCATCCCTGAATCCGCCCTTCACAGCCTGTTATTGCCGCATTTCTTTTCAGAGGATACCCACTCTGATCAGTTTGAGTGAAAGAGCCGGTGCCAAAAGATAAACCCCGGGCCGGTATCGGATTCCCATTTTTCGAATATCGGACAATTTAACAAAATTAATTATATCCCGGGCAATATGCATCACGGAAGGACAGAGGAAGAACTCCAGTCATATCTGGCTCTCCGGTAGGCCAACCGGTATTACTGGTTTGGAATAGATGTGCATAGGAAGGGGAATTCTACCAGTGTTCTCATTACGATAATAGGTGGAGGATTCTCATGGACTTACGGCATTTCCCGTTTCGACTGTTTGTATCTTTTCTGCTAATATTTCTGGTTATTGTCCCGGCAGTACCGGCCGCGGAACATACCTTAAATCCCGGGGATTCAATCCAGACAGCAATTGACACAGCCGCGGACGGCGACATCATCATCCTGAACCCGGGTACGTTCACTGAAAACAATATTCAGATCATGAAGAACCTCACAATCCGGGCCAACACCTCCTTTGGCGGAACTGCCGCGAACACCATCGTCAACGCAGAGATGGGAGGCACGATCTTTAACCTCACCGGGCAGTACCATATATACGGTCTCGATAACCTGACGCTTGAGAACGGGTATTCTTCCGGCAACGGGGGTGCGATCCGGACCTCTTCACCCGACAGCATCGTGATGATGACCTCATCGGTCATACGGAACTGCTCGGCGCAGGACGGGGGTGCTGTCCTTATCAGCGATGGATCACATGTCATCCTGACCGCATCGGAGATTGTCAACTGCTCGGCTGTGCAGGGCGGGGCCATTGCCAATCTCAACGGCTCCTCTCTCTTCCTGTTCGGAGTCCGGATATCCAACTGCTCTGCAGTATCCGGCGGCACGATTTTCGATGACGAGGGGTCCGTCGCCCTGATAGCGCAGTCGGAGATCTCCGACAGTTCGGCAGACCTCGGGGCAGCGGTCTACGACGTTGACCTGTCCCAGCTCATCATGGTCAACTCATCGGTCATCAACTGCACAGCGACGGATTCCGGCGGCGCCGTCTATACAACAGACAGCGGTAAGTATACGAATATCAGCTCCACAACATTCACAAACTGCACTGCCACCCAGGGAAATGGCGGGGCGATCTATACCCACAACGTCACCGCTTTCAATATATCCTCCTCGACATTCACCAATTCCTCGGCACTGGATGGCAGCGCGATCTACAGCAGCAACAGCTCAGGGACCCTGGGGTTCTCCCGGTTGTACCAGAATACCGGAACGGCAGTCTCTGCGTATAACGGGACCCTCAACGCAACGTACAACTGGTGGGGCTCAAATGCCGGTCCCCGCGGGGACACGAGCGGTTCAGTAATCAGTGACCCGTGGCTGGTGCTCGGCGTCACCGCTTCCCCGGCGACAGTTGGTATCGGCCAACCGGCTCTTATCCGTGCAAACATGACCTTCAACTCAGCCGGTGTCGATCTTTCATTGGATGGT
>JACTVF010000361.1 GCA_019695435.1 Methanoregulaceae archaeon
CGGCCAGGTCCCCGATGGTCTGTATCGCCAGGGCTTGAAGTTCAGTCTCTATTTTATTCCCTATCCCTGGTATCCTGCGGACCGGAAGCGGTGCGAGAAACCCCGGGACATCAGCGGGTGCGACCACAGTCAGGCCGTCGGGCTTATGAAAATCCGAGGCAATTTTTGCGACGAGTTTCGTCGGTGCCAGTCCCAGTGAGCAGGTGATTCCCAGACGAATACGGATGTCACGTTTCATTTGTTCAGCCAGTTTCTGCGCCGCAAGGAAACTGCCGGCTGGGCTTATATCTAAAAATGCCTCATCGATACTCACCTGCTGGAACCGGAACCCGGACCACCGGAGGATCGTCATGATCTCTTCAGATACCTGAACGTACCGGGCCATATTCGGGCGGATAAATATGGCGTCCGGACAGAGCCGGTATGCCTGAGATATGGGCATCGCGGACCGGATACCATATGCCCGGGCCTCGTATGAACAGGTGGAGACGACCCCCCGGCCCATTCCTCCCTGCGGGTCGGCACCGACAACCACCGGTTTTCCGGCAAGTCCGGGATGGTCGTGCATCTCGACTGCTGCATAGAAACAGTCCATGTCCGCATGCAGGATGATCCGGGTGGTTATGGTATCTGCATCGCCCATCATGGTATGGTCATCTCCCCTGCTCACAGTTTGCTTTCGGCCGGTGGCACGGTAGCTGTCGTAGCGCCCCGCAGGCATCGGGTGCGGGTCATCGTTTACCCTGCGGATACGGCAAAATCACTCAGGGTACACTGGCGCTGGCGTATGCTCTCCTTTAAGAGCGTGGTCTCGGTAATAAACCGCTGCATGGGCAGGGTGAACCGTTCCGAGACATGCGCGAGCGCAGACCGGACGTCCTCGAACTCGGTTGCCGGTTTGCGCATCGCGCTCCTGACGTTTTCCCGGACATTGAAAACGCCCATGGGTACATAGCCGGGCAGCGCCTCGCGGAGGATGATGGCGCCGGCCTGCCGGTGCTCCTGTGCGAGTGCTTCGAGCACCGCCATTTTGCAGGAATAGTAACACCCGCCGAGCGGGGAGTACCCGGCTTTCCTTTTGTGGCCCTCATGATCCGAGAAAACATATTCCTCATTTCCGAGAACGTGCAGGAACGCCTCGGTCCACTCGTACTGCCAGGCTGTCGGCATCAGGAGCACCGCGTAACGGTTGTGCAGGCTGGAAAACTCGTGGAGTCGCCAGGTATCGATCACCGGGCACTTCTTCACTTCGGACAGGAGGTGGTCGCCAATCATCGTGTCGCAGGCCGTAATCGACCACCGGGTGGGAACGAGGCGCCGGTTCGGTCCCCTCCCCATCGTCCCGGCCGAGAATGCCTTCTGGATACTTGAGAACGCAAGGCCCGTGCGGTGCAGATCGAGCACCGCGTTACGGGCAGTCAGGTCAGTATCGTAAAAGACCTTTTCAAGAGACTGATCCCACCGCTTTGCCTCAATCTCAAAACGTTCAAGCGGGGCACTCGGCCCAAACGGGGTATGCTCTTCTGAAAACGAGTGGCCGGCCGGCGCGCTTTCAAACGCCGCTTCGCTCTCAATGGAGCCATCGGCAAGGACGATCTCCTGAAGTTTTTCCACGAAACGGTTGTCGAGATCGCAGGCGTTGGTCATGCGTTTGCCCCGGACAAGGTTCATCCGGTACCCGATGATCTCCTCCTGGGTCCTGTGACCGGCGATCCACTCTTCGGGCCGGTCCATGATCCCGGTATCCCCGTGCATGGGTGCAATCATTGGCCCTGCATACACGTCCGGATAGTTCCAGCTGCCGATGAAGACCGAGGGCGGGGAGCTGCCGGTCATCTCTTTTCCCACCTCCACCGACTTCATCTGCATCGTTGCAGCGGTCAGCTGCCTGAGATAAGCCCCTTTGCCAAGGATCATAGTTCATGGAGACATCCCCACGGAGATATTAAAGAACTTGGGGGTGCAGGGGGAAAGTGACCGGCCATCCTTGGCCGGGGCCATAATGAGGAAAATGCTTCATACCCCATGAGCACCAGACAGATCCATGATCATGTCACGTTTGAGACAGTCTGCGGCATTCCCGGGGGTCGCGGCTGGGACTAGGTGCAGCCGGAAACCCAGACAAGAGCCAGTGCAATAACCATGACGCAGAGACGCAATTGGTTACCCGGCCGGCTGTTCATACCCATACATTATGCAGGATATCACACCTCTCTTATGCGCTGGCAGGCTCTTTTCCTGTATTAAACCCTAAATCCAGACAAAATAAACGGGATACGAATATGATCTCAATTTCAGACGGCTTGGGTGTCATCACGCTCTACTTGCTCGCCAACATTGCTGTGTTCTTCCTGTACGCGTACGACAAACACACGGCCCGCGCAGATGGGTGGCGGATTCCCGAACGTGTCCTCCTTGTGGCGGCGCTGATCGGCCCGTTTGGCGCGTATGGGGCGATGCGCCTGTTCAGGCACAAGACGCAGAAGATCAAATTCTGGCTCGTTCCGATGTTCCTTATCCTTCATATCGCTGGAATTCTGTACATCGCAGCCCACCTGATGCACGTGTTTTCCTGAAGCGACAGGTGCCATGAACCGGAACCATGTGGCTTTAATACCGGGCTTTGTTATATCTCATTGAATGCGAACCAACCGGCACCAGTATTTTCTCGACCTCGCGCTGCGGTGCGCCAACCAGGGCACCTGCCTGCGGAGGAATTTCGGCGCGATCATCGTGGATGAATACAATACGATCGTGTCCACCGGCTACACCGGCGCCCCGCGCAAGCAGATGGACTGCACCGAACTCAACCGCTGCTGGAGAAGAGATCACAACATCCCCTCGGGCTCCAACTACGAACGGTGCAGGAGTGTGCATGCAGAGATGAACGCGATGCTCCAGGCAGGAAAACTCGCCCGGGGGTGCACGCTCTACCTTGCGGGGTTCGATGTCGCCACCGGGGAACTCACGCAGATCTGGCCGTGCTTCTTGTGCTCGAAGATGATCGTCAACAGCGGGATCACCAATGTCATCATGCGGACATCCCCTGAAGAGTACAAGGAAATGGACCCGATGGTGCTCTACCAGATGCGGAGCAGGGAATCGCTCGGTGAAGATTCCCGGTAATCCGGGATCTCATCGTGTACCGGCCGACTCTTCACCCATACCCTACCTTTCTGAATGAGGGAGGATC
>JACTVF010000362.1 GCA_019695435.1 Methanoregulaceae archaeon
TTGGTCGGCACCGAAGTATCCGCACCGAATGCGGCGACCTCCGGCAAGGTGGTCATGGAAGCAGACGAGGGCGAAGTCCACGATGACATCGCAAAGCGCATAGGCGTTTCCTCGGTCAGCATGGATGAACTCGAACGCAACCACGACCTGGCCGACAAGGTGCTCGCGCAACCTGACGCTCAATTGCAACAGGTAATTGACCGCGCGGCTGAAATCAAGAAGGAAGAAACAGGAGAAACGGTCGAGCCAGCAAAATCAGGCCGTGGATTCATCACTCCCGAAGGGAGGTTCCTTAACCGTGAACAAGCGAAAGCCTGGGTCAAGAAAAACGAACCTGAAGTCCATGAGAAGTGGTCAGAAATCGCGGGCGGCGAGAAAGAGGAATTCCACGCCAACGTTTACGCTGATGCGCGCGATCGAGTTGCTAATCAAACTTTGGTCGAAGGAGATCCCGAGGTAGCCGCATGGTCACCGCAACTTGCACGATTCATAGCCAGAATGCGTGAGCCACTCAATGAGATCAAGGCAGGTGACGAAAGTGAAGGATATGGCAAATCGGTGCTGAGAACTCTTTTCCTTGGGCCGCGTAACATGCTACGTGCCGAGACGGAACAACTGAGCACGCGCCTTGCAAAACTGATTCCCGACTTTCACGATCAGGAAGCCTTAACCTTCCTGCGGGATTACAAGAACTCTCCCGACGAACTGCGTTCTGCGATTGAGGAAATCCGCGCCGGAGACAATGAAAACCTGAAAGCGTATATCCCTTCGATGGAAAGAGCGTTGACGCCTTCCCCAGAACTGTTGCAGGCTGACCAGCAAATGACGGACTACTTTACAAAGGCACTTGGACTAGCGCGTCAGCTAGGAACTGTCGAGAGCAGCATTGATCCAGAACGATATAGCCCGCGTCTGTTTATGAAAACCGTAGAGGATGAAGAAGAGGCAAGCAGAGAAGGCCGGCCACGCTTCACCACAAGAACCCCTCATGCCATTCGCAGGGAATATCTGAGGATTCTCGACCCGCTCAAAAGCGGTGAATTCGAGGCGCGCACGTTCAATGCCTTGGATGAACTTTCAGTGTACGGAGATCGGCACGCCACGGCAGCGGCTACGAGCATATTCAAAACAGAACTCAAGAACACGGAACTTGGCAAAAACGGAAGCCGCAGCGATGTCCCGTCTGACTGGCGAGAACTGCCCGGAACACATAAAACGATCATCACCAAAGATGCCGAAACCGGAGAGACGCAGCAATTCGCAACTGGATTCTACGTTCCCAAGGTTGTTTCCGACGCTATCAGGCCAATCTTGGAACAAAAGGTTTTGGGTAATATCCCCGGTTTATGGGCTGTGCGAAACATGCAGCGTTATATCAAGGCAACCGAGCTAGGACTGTCCGTGTTCCATATGAAAGCATTGTCTTTGATGGCATGGGGCAACATGGGTCCGGGCGACTTCGTGAAAGCGCTCCAATCTGATAATTCCTCACCTGAGTTTGAAGAAGCCGAAAGAGAAGCCGCATTGTACGGAGTCGAAACAACGATGACTGGCGCTCCGTATGAAGCCTATCGCGGACTAAAGCCGAGTAGCCTTCCATCACGCCTCGATGTGCTGCGAGAAACTGTCGGCGTGAAGCAAATAGATGAGGCCGCACAAGCTCTGACTTATACAACTTTCGATTTAATTCAGCGCAAATTCAAGGTGATGGACTTCTCTTTGAAGCAGGCCGCTTGGCTCGCAAAGAATCCTGATGCCGAGGATGCTGAATATGGTACGGCCATGCGTGGTATCGGCAAGGAAGTGAATGCGGTTTATGGAGGCCTAAATTGGGAAGCGATGGGATGGGGTCCAAACGCACGGGAAATAGCGCGCGCATTCATGCTGGCACCTGACTGGACATTCAGCAATTTTGCCAATCTCAAATATAGCTTTGAAGGCGGAGCAGGCGGAAATGCGGCGCGTGCGTTCTGGGTCAAATCCACCGCAACTGGACTCGCCATGACCGCTGCGGCGAGCTTGCTGTTTAGCGGGCAATTGTCCAAGCACCAGACCGAGGTCTACATGGGAAAGGACAAACAGGGAAAGGAAATCTACTCGAACATATTCTTTGCCGGTGCGCCCAAAGACGCGATTACTTGGATCAACAGAGTGCAGAAAGATGGAGGACTCGCTGGCACGGTGGATTTCATGGCCTACAAATCCGCGCCGTTACTTAGTATTGCGCCCAGGCTGCTTATCAACAAAGATTGGACCGGCAGGCCGATTACAACACCGAAGCAAGGAATGCTGGAAAAGACCGGGCGCCAAGCTGTGTTTGCGGCTGAAGAGGCTGCGCCCGTCCCATTCGCGCTAAAGGACATCATCGAAGGGATGCTCAACGATTCCGAGCACGATTACACATACAAAGACTTTCTTATAGCAATAGCAGGGGCGACGGCCACGCACGAGGGTGGGAAACCTAAAAGAGCACCAGCGCGGCGCAAATTCTCGATTGCTGGACGATAAGAGGAGCTTACAAATGATGCCTGAATCAAATAGAATTCCAGAAGATGAATTAGACGAATCGGTCATAGACGAGATGCTTGACGATGACTACGGACCAGAAAATAACGATGAGTAAGAGGACGACTGAGAAAGGAGCCAAAGTGAATGGCTGACTTTTACTTCAAAGCAGAGCCGCCCATTCCAGACTGTCGCAAATGCAAATGGCATTATGAATGGAAGAACGACTACAGAATCGGATGCACCAACCATGATGCCAACATTACTAGCTCTGAGCGAACAATCTTAATGGATCGGTTCGATTGGCCTGATATATTTGACCCGACGTGCTTGAAAAGCTGTGACGGATTCGAGGCAAAGAATAAATGTGAGCAGATCACAACATGACAGAAGATTATTCAACTAAAAGCGTAGCCGTGGTGGATAACGGATATTACTCGGAGGTGGCCGCGACACTTAGTCACTCTTTCGGGAAAACCTATTACACGTCGCCATGGGTGGCTGCGGCCCCTTCTTCCCGTCAGACTGAAATCGGAGAAGGGTTTGCAAATTTTGACCGTGTAGAAGACATCTGGGAAATTGTCGATGACGTCGATCTATTTGTTTTCCCCGACATAAACCAAGGAAATTTACAAAGGTATTTAGCAGAGAGTCAATATCCTTTTCAGGACGAATTCGGGGAGCA
>JACTVF010000018.1 GCA_019695435.1 Methanoregulaceae archaeon
AATGATTTTGCGAGCAGGTAAAAGGCGCAGAGCGCTGATGCTAGACCTGCCACGGAAATGACCAACGCAAGCACAGAGGGCAGATTTACTCCATTGTACGGCAGCACCTCTTTTACGCCAAACAAAAAGAACGCGATCGCAAGGAACCAGCCATAGGTTTTCTTCTCCGTGACGGCAACCCGGAGCCCGTAGATTACCACCAGCACATCAATCCCGATAAGAACCGGGGTAAACCAATCAGGTAGGATCATCACGTACTGATTGACGCCGTACTTTTAAAGGAGTGCGCTGCATGCCGCATTTATCCGTCACCGCCAAGATCTGTAGCGCTCGTAGAGAAAGTCCCACTCAAAAAAAGGATACTGGTTTCTCCTATGGGGGGAGGGCCATGAGCAGACATCCCAAGGCCCTCACCCGGGCACATACCGCCATCATGAGCCCGTTACTTTACCACAAGTACCTTGCAGGGCGCAGAGCGTATGATCTCTTCTGCAACGCTCCCGAGAAGCAGGCGCTCCAGTCCCTTTTTTCCCTGCGTGCCGATCACGATCAGATCGATCTTTTTTTTCGTGGCAAACTTTACGATCTCGGCCGCAGGATGCCCCTCAAGGATTGATGTCTCAACCTTCACATCACCGGCCTGGGATTTTATCCGGGCAAATGCCTGGTCCGCCTCGGTCTGGAAGACGCGGTAGGTATCCCCGAGCGGGATGTCCGCCGACATTGATGAGAACGTACCTACGTCGATCACGTATACCACATACACGGTAGCCCCGAACGCACGGGCAATTTTAATTCCCTCATCAAGGGCCGACCGGTTCTTCTCCGAGCCGTCTGTTGCGATCAGGATCCTGCTCATTAATGCATCTGTCATTGTACGATTCCTCCCCACTTTTTGTATGGACCGTTCCTACTTTACCTTCTCCCCTTCTACCTCTTGCGGACCAGCGCTGCTGTCGTCATCCCGGCCGGTGCCGTCGATCTCCTCCACGTACTTGTCTCCCCGCATCGCACAGAGCAGTGCGGCGATAAAAGAGATGGCTGCCCCGATGTAGAATGAGAGGGCAAGCGAAGGCATGAACGCTTGTGCAAGCGTCGTCGGGAACCAGACCACTCCTGTGATGGTTGCAAGGGTCGCAGGCGCGATCGTGCCAAGCAGGGCCGGGGAGAGACCGGTAAGGATCATCTGGACCGGGTTGTAGCCAAGGAATGCCGCGAACAGTGCGCCGGTCGGGGGGATTGCACTCATCGCGGGGATGAGCGGCGTCGCATTGGCAGCCGACAATGCCGCTGAGAGCATAGGTGGAAACGCGCCCGTGAGTCCCACAACAATGATTGTAAAGAACATACCCATGGAGAGGACAAACCCGGAGTTCACCAGGGTCGACATCATGCCGGAGGTAACCCCCCGCTCTTCAGGGGGCACAGAGTTCATAATCGCTGCAGCGTTGGGCGAGGAAAACATCCCGTTTCCGAGACCCATAATCAGGAGAGCCAGTGCGAAGGGCAGGTAATCGAAGCTGTACGGCAGGACGGCGAGGATCAGAAACGAGAACCCGACGAGTACCATGCCAAGCGTGCTGATCCACCGGGCACCGTACTTGTCGGAGATGATGCCGGAAAGCGGGCCCATCACCACAAAGCCGATGGTGAGCGGCAGCATGTAGACCCCGGCCCAGAACGGTGTCGACTCGAAACTGTAGCCGTGCAAGGGAAGCCAGACCCCCTGAAGCAGGATGATCAAAATGATCATCACCCCTCCCCGGGCAAGAGCAGAGAGGAAGCCGGCTGCATTCCCGAAGGCAAAGTTGCGGATCTTAAAGAGATCCAGACGGAACATCGGATCCTTTACCCGTGTCTCGATAATGGGGAAGGCAACAAGAAGCAGGATGCCACAAAAGAGCGCGGCGATGACCCACGGGTTTCCCCAGCCCATGGATGCGCTGCCGTACGGGAGCAGGGCATAGGTGATGCCGACAAGAAAGAAGGTCAAGCCCCCGATAAAGGAGAGGTTGCCCCAGACATCGATCTTCTGGGTCCGTTTCTGGTAGGCAGGCTCTTTGAGTTTCAGAAATGCCCAGATAGTCCCGACAACCCCGAACGGTACGCTGATCAAAAAGACATACCGCCAGTGGAAGACCGCAAGGATCCCGCCGATGATGAGACCGACAAACTGGCCCGAGAGCGCCGCCACCTGGTTGAGGCCAAGCGCCTTCCCCCGCTCATCAGGAGGGAACGCATCGGTAAGGATCGCAGCACTGTTGGAGAAGATAAACGCTGCACCGACTGCCTGGATAAGCCGGAAGACAATGAGCTCGATCGCCCCGGCATCACCGGTATCGGGTGTTAAAAAGAGGAGGATGGAACCGGCCGTGAAGATGGAAAAACCAATGTTGTAGAGCCGTACCCTCCCGTACATATCCGAGAGTCGTCCGAAACTGAGGAGCAGGGTGGCGGTCACGATCCCGTACCCCATCAGGATCCAGAGCAGGTACTGAAAGGAGGTGAGCGGGTCGATGTTGATGCCGTTGAAGATGGCGGGAAGGGAGATTAAAATAATGCTCCCGTTGACCGTTGCCATGAACGTCGCAATAGTCGTGTTCGAGAGGGCAACCCATTTATAACCGGGGGCCCGGGCAGGGGCCGCTGGTTCACCAGCAGGAATACGGGGTTCTGGTACCGGCTGTGCTGTCATGTCCAAGATTTTCACCGGATCTACGGGATATCCCGGATTATTTTTTCTGATACTTCATTTATAGGGAGCGCTATGCATTTTAGCATATGGTATCACCGGGCACAGCGGTGTATGAGGATCGGGGGACGTAGTGCGTAATTAAAAAAATCTTTCTGGCGCTACGGGAACACAGATTTAGTGCCTCCTGAAAGAGCGCTAAAAAACATACGGTCTTGCGGAAACAGGGGGGAAAAGGATCAGGCCCGTGGGGCGGGAGCGTCCTTCCGTTCTACCCCGACCCGCCCGTTCTCTGCAGAAAGGGCAAAGCCAAGATCTTCAAGGTATTTTCTGCTTTTTCCCGCCCCATGGGTCAGGAGTTCTACCAGATCGTCTTTCTCGTCAATGTCCGTGTGGAGCAGAAACGAGTCGATTACCTCGCAGGAGAGCCCGGCCTCCTGCGCGATCCGAAGGTGCTTTGAAAAACTCATCCCGTAATAGTCGACGTGGAACTTTGCCGGCTCCTTGAGGAAGATCACATTCGTCCCGCCACCCCTGCCGGGTACGATCGCCATATCACTCGCGGTGGAGATCACCCGCCTGATAGCTGGGCCGGTGGCAAGCGGGAGATCGGCCATAAGGATCAGGATTGATCCGATCGACTGGGGGAGCAGCTCATTCAAGGTACCACTCAGGTCCTTGTCGGGGATGGTGATCTGGATGTCCTCGCTGTCGAAGAGCTCGGTCGCAACGATCACCGGGCTGCAGTTCGCATCTTTTGCGGCGGCGATCACGTCCTCGAGCATCGCACGGGCAAACGCCTCCCGTTCCTCTGGTGAAAGTATTCCGGAAAGCCGGCTCTTGGGGCCCGCGGGCTTAAAAGGAATCAGTGCATGGGGACACATGTGATACGCTCATACGCAGGACAATCAAAAAAAGATGCTGATATCTTCCTCATGAAAGTATGCCCCCGGATCCGTAGTGTATGTACCATGATCAACTGGTCAGGCAGCTGCCACGTTACCGGTGCCTTCTTTCCTGTACGCCTCAGCGGGGATATGGATCTCGAACCGTGCACCCTTGCCCGGCTCCCCGGTTTCAGCAATCGTCAGACCGGTGAGCATAAGGATCTCCCGGGTCAGGAAGAGCCCCCAGCCGGTATATTTGCCAACCCCGCGCTCGAAGATCCGCTCCTTGTCAGCTACCGGAATACCTGTGCCATTATCCTCGACAAGGAGTACCGCACCGTTCTCCTTCTCACGAACTGATATGCGGATAGAGGAGACACTGTGGCCGTGGCGGATCGCGTTGTCCAGCAGCTGGGCTACGGCTTTTTCAAGGGCCGGATCTGCGTACACGGCAACATTCCCGCAGGTCTCTGTTATCGTGACTCCTTTTAAGGTAACGATGTCACAGGCACGGCGGATTACAGAAACCAGCGACTGCCATCCGGGAGATTCAGTCCCGAGGTTCTGGTAGTCCTTGGCAAACTGGAACTGCCGGCGGATTTTTTCCAGGGCAAACCGTTCTTTTTCTATATACGATTTCATCTGCGGATCCTCGACCACCATCTCCAGCAGCTCGGTATAACCACTGACTGCAGTAAGCTGGTTGAGCACATCGTGGCGAGTGGCACTCCCCACGAGATTGAGTTTCCGGTTGAGGAGGGCCACTTCATCCTGTGCCCGCCGGATTGCCGACACCTTCTCAATCAGCTGCACGAGCACGGGGTACCAGGTATCCGCGGGCCCTGCCATGACCAGGAACTCAGCGCAATTTGCCACCGCAGTGCGGAACGCGTCCGGATCATAGGCTGATGCAAGGATAATCACCGGAAGATTGATGTCGCGTTCCCGCAGGTTCTTTAAAAACAGAAGGCCTTCCTTGCCCTCTTCTTATACGGCAATCACCACGCCCGGGGCTGCAATCAGGTTCCGACTGAAGGTTACCTCTGGTGACGCTGATGTGATCACACGGTAGGGACCTGCAGCAGTCAGATATTGTCCGAGCGCTTCACAGCGGTCGATCTTTGCATCGATGACAACGAGCGGGATCATGCCGTATCACAGGAGACTTTTCGTCCCCTCCTACAATTCTATGTCCTCCGGATCCTATAAATGCCACTCCGCGGAGGTGAACACTTGGCAGCCTATATCACCTGCCGCCAGAGTTTAACATGTTCAAAAAGGAACTATACTTTATGGAGCCACGGGTGATCACCTTCTCGAAAAACGTCTTCCTGCCACTCACCAGCGTCTGCCGGAACCGTTGCGGGTACTGCTCGTTCCGCACTCCGGTGCAGGACGGGTGTGTTATGCTGCCGGATGAGGTCGAGATGATCCTGCGACGTGGAAAAGAGTTTGGGTGTACAGAGGCGCTCTTTACTTTCGGCGAGCACCCGGAGGAAGAGCCCGGGTTTTCTATGTACCTGAAAAAAACCGGTTACGATACTATCCTCGATTACTGCGAGGCGATGTGCCATTTGAGTATACAGTACGGACTCCTCCCACACACGAATGCCGGTATCCTCACGTTTGATGAGATGAAACGGCTCCGGACCGTGAATGCGAGCATGGGGTTGATGCTCGAAACCACTGCACAGATACCGGCGCACAACGGATCCAAGGGAAAGGCCCCTGAGGTGCGCCTCGCTATGATGAAGGACGCGGGAAAACTCAAAATCCCGTTCACCACAGGCCTGCTCCTTGGCATCGGCGAGACGGTGACCGACCGGGAGGAGTCTCTTGAGGCTATCCGGGACATCCACCGTAAGTACGGGCACATCCAGGAGATCATCCTCCAGAACTTCTGCCCCAAGGACAACACCCCCATGGCCGCGTTCCGGGTGCCAGAAACACAGGAGATCTGCGACACAATCCGCATGGCGCGCGGGATCCTGCCCGCGGAGATCGCGATCCAGATAGCCCCGAACCTCATCGACGCGTCCCGGCTTATCGGGTGCGGGGTCGACGACCTAGGGGGCGTATCACCGGTCACCATCGACTACGTGAACCCCGAGCACCCATGGCCGGCGATCGCGGAGCTCAAAAATATCACCGGCAACGCGACGCTGCGCGAGCGCCTCTGCATCTACCCCCGGTTTATCCGCATGGGCTGGTACGACCCCGGCCTGCAACCCCTAATAAACTGGCTCGATCAACGTATTACCACAGGGAGCAGGGAACCGTGAAGCAGAAAAAACTCCTGTATACCGGCAAGGCTAAATCGGTCTACCGTACCGATGTGAAAGGAAAACTGATCGTCGAGTTCCGCGATGACATTACTGCGTTTGACGGCGGCAAGAAAGATACGCTCAAGAACAAGGGTTGTTACAATGCCGGTGTTTCTGCATTTTTCTTTTCCTGCCTCGAAAAGAACGGCGTAAAAACGCATTTCCTGGAGATGCTGGACGAAAAGAGGATGGTCGTGCGGGAACTTTCCATGATCCCGCTCGAAGTGATCGTAAGAAATCTCGCGGCCGGCTCGATCGTCCGGAACTACCCGTTTAAAGAGGGGACGCCCTTAAAACCACCGGTGATTGTGATCGACTACAAGGACGATTCCCGGCACGACCCCATGCTCAACGATGATCTCATCATCGCGCTCAGGCTTGCGACACCAGCGGAACTTAAGAGAATAAAAACAATTGCACTCCGGGTCAATACAATCCTTTCAAACATGCTCGCACAGCAGGGCATCACGCTCGTGGACTTCAAGATGGAGTTTGGCTGGCAGGGAAAAACGATCTATCTTGGCGACGAGATCAGCATGGATTCGATGCGCCTCTGGGACAAAAAGACCGGTGAATCCCTCGATAAGGATGTGTACCGGTTCAACAAGGGCGATGTGATGGCGACCTACAACCGGGTGGCAGCTCGGATCACAAAAGTACCTGGCGCTGCAAAAAAGGCAGTGAGGGTCCCAAAAAAGACCAGAAAACAGGCCCGGTAACAGCCTGTCGGGCATACCGGTTTTTCATTACCGGACACAAAAGATAAGGTATCAGAGAAAAATACTCGTACCACCGAGGTTTGGCAGACAATCATGGCACAAGACTCCCAGGCTGAAGCGGATATGCTGAAATGGGCGCAGGGTATCGCCCGCAAGAACGGATGGGTGCTCAATCCCGACGAAAAACACCTGAGTACCGTGATCCGGGGGCTTGTCCGGAACAAGGATAAGTATGGGAGACCCTATTGTCCCTGCCGGATCAGGAGCGGGGATGAGGAACGCGACCGCGCCATCGAATGCCCATGCATCTATCACAAAGACGAGATTGCGCACGACGGGCACTGCCACTGCCTGCTCTATTACAAAAAGCCATAGCGGGAAAACACTTTTTGTCCCGTATGAAAACTGTACGCAGCCCTGCAGAAAATACCGGTCTCGCACCGATCACCGGCAGGGACCCCGAGATCCTCATTCTCGGCAGTTACCCCAGCCGCCAGTCGCTTGCAAAGGGCGAGTACTACGGCAACCCGCAAAACCAGTTCTGGAAGATAGTGGAGATGCTGCTTGGGATCGAACGCACCCTCCCCTATGCTGTCCGTACCTCCCAGCTCATGGCGCACCGGATCGCCCTCTGGGACGTTCTCGCCACCTGCGCCCGCAACGGTAGCGCAGATACCGCAATCAGGGACCCGGTCCCCAACGATATCCGGGGCTTTCTTGCCGCACACCCGACGGTCCGGTGTGTTGTGCTCAACGGAAATGCTGCCGGCCGTTACTATGCCCGGATGAACCTTGGCTTTCCCGGTAAGATTCTGCCATCCACAAGCCCTGCATATGCCCGTATGACCCTTGCCGAAAAAGGGCAGCAGTGGGCGTGGCTCCGCACACGGCATATCCGGTAAAAAGAGACTATACGAGACCTTACCGTTCGAGCCGCAGTTTCAGGAAGATGACGTGGTAGATCGCGTAGAACCCGCAGAGCACTGCAGCGGTGTACCCGAGCACGGCAACCCATACAACCTCCTTTGGCATGCTGATGGGTGATGCCTGCAGCACGAGCGACGACCCGACCACGAGCGCTGCGACCACGAGGCCGATCATAATCTTGTCGCTGGACCGGTCTAGTGCCATCTGGAGTTTCTTTAAGTCGGTATCGACCACTTCAATGCGGACTGTCCCGGTCGAAAGGCGCTTCAGCATCAGGTTTACGTTGCGTGGTAGATCGAATGCCGCATCGACCGCCTCAAGGAGCGAATTCGACGCGCGCTTCATATAACCGGCCGAAAGCACGTTGGAGTCGGCAAGCTTGCGCAGGTAGGGGGTGATCTCCCCGCCAAAGCTGAACTTCGGGTCGAGCCGTACGGCAACATCAAATACCATCACGAGCGTCTTTAACAGGAGCATCAGGCTCATGGGCACCTTGAGGTTGTACCGCCGCATTACTTCGGTGAGCTCGTTGATCATGAGACCAAAATTGAACTGGACGATCTCGTCCCCTCCGCCGAAATCGTGCAGCATGATATAGAGGTCGTCCCTGAGCGCCTCGCGGTTTTCCTCAGCAACAAAGATCCCGAACCCCTCAAGCGTCTTGATAATCATGTCGACATCGTCCGTTGTCAGGGCAAAAAGCAGGTTTATAAAGAGCTGTTTTTTCTCCGGGCGCAATACTCCTACAATGCCGAAGTCAAGAAAGACCAGATCCCCCATCTCTGAAATGAGGAGGTTGCCCGGGTGGGGATCGCCATGGAAAAACCCGTCCTCGAAGATCATCTTCAGGTACGCATTGAATCCCCGGACCGCAATATCGTGGGTGTCGCATCCCTGTGCTGTGATCGCCTCGACATTGTCGATTCTCACCCCCTTGACAAATTCCATGACGAGCAGCCGGGGGGAGGAATATTCCCAGTAAATTTTCGGGAAATGGATACCGGGCACATCCCGGAAGTTGCGTGCCATCCGTTCCGCATTCCGGCCGTCACGGGTGAAATCCAGTTCTTTTCGGATCTGGGTTGCGAAATCCTGCACGAGGCCGGTCGGATTGTACATCCGGCTCTCGGGGAAGACTGCCTCGATCCTCTCTGCCATGGACTGGAGGATGGCAAGGTCGGTCTCGATGAGTTCCGGGATCCCGGGACGCTGGACCTTGAGGGCGACAACCGTCCCGTCTTTGAGCACCGCGCGGTGGACCTGTCCGATCGAGGCAGATGCAACCGGTGTCTCATCGATCTCAGAGAACCAGTCCCCCAGTTCCGGGCAGATCTGCTGTATCACGCCGATAACTTCAGAGAACGGCAGCGGTTTTGCATGATCCTGAAGTTTCGTGAGCTGCACAATCAGCTCCGGCGGGAAGATCTCCGTTCTCGTGCTCATGATCTGCCCGAACTTCACAAAGGTGGGCCCGAGTTCTTCGAGCGCAAGCCGCACCCTCTCGTACACAGTGGATGTGTCCGGCGCCTGTTCTGAACCCGGCAGACGGAACCGGGTCTTGCCCGGGAAGGCTTTCTCGAGGACTATGCCAAAACCGTACTTCCACAGAATATCGATGATCTGCGCATACCGCCGGATACGGGTGACCATGGATACAGTTTGGCACTCGGGATACTTAACACTGGCTTTTTCTGCTCAAGTCGGACGGTTGCGCAGAAAATGGGGGGCCGAAAACCGGCAGAAGGGTGCAGACCATTCAAAAAAGGAGGGCGATTATGATCCTTTGGCCTTGGAAAAGACCACGATCCGGTTCGTGTTGGTACCGCACTCATTGTTGCCGATCCCCCAGATATGGGAAGTTTTCGAAAAGACCTGTTGGTTGATCAGTACTCCCTCACAGGCAAAACCGGCGGCGAGGCCGCAAGGCACAACATGTTCTTCAAGCCTGACGGTCTTTTTTCGCACCTCGCCCACCTCGAAAGCGACGTAGCCGCCTGGAGAGGTAATCCGGAACAGTTCCCGGAATACCTCCCCCATCACTGCCTCCCACTCCCCAACCGTCCGCGCCATCGTGATGGTGCAGCCGATGGCGTCTTCGTCAAGACCGCAGAACCAGCACCGGAGCCAGTTATCCTCCCGGTACTGAACGATGTCCAGAAACGGCGGCGACGTGACGGTTAGCCGTACCGTATTATCCGGAATGCCATGTGTTGCCCGGGCATCCCCGGTAAAAAACCGGACGGTCTTCCCGGCGCGGTTCAGATTCTCCCGTTCCGTGGAGGTTAGGCCGGAGAGGAGGCTCTTTGTCTTGCGCAGGATGAGTTCATGGGTATCACGGTACTCCGGCACCTGCCCCCTTTTTATGTTGATGCGCCGCTGGCTCTCTGGAGATACTGCCTGATTGGGTGGGAGGGTATATACCGAGAAGAAACCATCAGAGTGGCCGGTCAGCCGGTTGGTTGCAACCATACCGATCCAGCGATCGAGCGCATCCTCGGTTCCCTTGGCCCGGCGCATGAGAAGATACTGCCGCAAAGCGACAATCTCTCCTTCGGTACCGGGATGGTAAAACATGGAGAGATCGATCTCTGCCTTTCCACCCTCCCGTGATATATGGGTCAAGCGGTCTGCAACATCTGACACTTCAGGTGGATTAAACCGGGGTTCGGTGATGATCCGCGAAAGGGGATTTACATCATTTGCGATCACCTGCCGGCCAGCAAACCCGGCCTCTATCGCGGTCGTTCCCCGCCCACTGAACGGGTCGTAGACGATATCCCCTTCCTTGGTAAACAGATCAATGAAGAAACGGGGCAGCTGCGGCTTGAAGCATGCGCGGTAGGAGATCTCGTGGATCCGGGAGGCCTGACGCTGGCGGGACGTCCAGAACTCATTAACGTATTGGGGGGGATGACCGCCACCACACTCCGCTACATCTACAATAGTCGCCTGACTGGCCGGACCCAAAAAAGCGGCCAGGTACCCGTGGAACGATTCCCCGTTCCAGTCTGGTGCCATGCATTGCGCCTCAGTACTAACACGTTGGGAGAGGCTTGGTAATATGCCCTTTTCTCCGGGTTTTTGTGATTTATAACGGCGGTTCAACCGGCATGTGCCCCTTCTGTGTCAAACGCCGGGGGATACCGGACGGTGCCATGGATGCCATCAAGCGCTCCGGGAACAAGGGGGCATGCCATGAACACTTCATTCTGGCAGGGAAACGGCGCTTTGATCCCCAATACCGCGGCAGTGGTAAACCCGAACCGGGGATAATAGGACGGGTGCCCGACCACGATCACAATCCGGTGACCCAGCTGCCGGCACGCCCGGAGCCCTTCTTCAATAAGGCTGGATCCAACACCCTGGCACTGATATTCGGAACATACGGAAAGCGGTGCCAGAGCAACAGCAGGTACGTGGGCATGGTCGGATTCAATCGATACCGGGACAAAGAGGATATGCCCGATAATCCTGTCTTCATGCACGGCAACGAGGGAGAGCCCGTGGATATAATCCCCATCATTCCGGAGGGCGCGGACGAGCCGCGCTTCACCGTCCTGGCCGAATGCCTGGAGATTGACCTCAAAAATGGCGGGGATATCTGCAGGAATTTCGGATCGGATAAAAAAAGAATCCATCCTGCACTATAGGAGCCCCAAGTAAAAGAAGGCGAGGATCAAGATCTCAGCTGGACACCAGTAACCTGAAAAATCCGGTCCCGTCAACGGGGAGTCCTTCCATCAGGACTCATTTTAAGTTTTTTTACTCCTGACAGGTTCCGGCGGCAATCCTGAACATGGGTGCCGGTTTACCCGTTGTTTTCCCGAAAAAAATCATGTGTGCGTGAAATACGCAAGAACGCCGGATTCGTTGACCGCATCGATCCGGACAAACCCGATCCGCTCGAACTGTACGACTTTTCCCAGTTCTTTTGCCACGGCTGGTTCGCACGCACCATGCATCTCGCCTTCCATCGTAAGGAGCGTGCAGGGTACGGCCTGCTGCACTGGCAGCCACTGGATGATGTGCGCTTTTGCTCCGCGGGCATCGGCAAGCGAATCGCCGCCGTAGGAGAACGACGGTGTCTCCGCGTTCCAGGTAATTTTCACGTTGAAGAGATCCTTGAGCCGGACCATCGATGTATCCGGCACGAGCTCGGCCTTTGGCAGCACGACCGTCCCTTCAAACGGGAGATCACGGTTTCCCTTCGACGCATCACCGGGATGGAGCATCGCATGTGCCATACGGTGAGGAGCGCTTTCGACCAAGGCGGTGACCGGATCGGGCACAAAGAAATATCGGTTCGCGACCGGGTCGACAATCTTCTTGTTCTCCGCGTAGAGATTATCCCACGAGAACGAGATATCGGTCTCGCCGATACCAATCGCGAGCATCGCGTTTTTGACCGCATCGGGGCTGATACCCCTGCGGGCAAGCGCCCGCAGCGTCCCGAGCCGGATATCGTCCCAGCCGGTATACTTCCCCTCGTTTATCCCCAGGCGCATCTGGGAGGTGGAGAGCACAACACCCTCAATACCCATCCGGCCGTAGTGACGGTACACCGGCACGGTCCAGCCGAAGTGATCATAAATATAGCGCTGGCGCCGGGTGTTGGCAATATGATCCTTGCCCCGGATCACGTGCGTCACGCCCAGCAGATGGTCGTCTGCGACGACCGAGAAGTTCATGAGCGGGTAGATGCGTGCCTCGACCTTCGGGTGCGGGGGGGCGTCAAGGATCCGGAAGATAGGAAAGTCCCGCATCGCCGGGTCAGGATGCAGGAGATCAGTCTTGACCCTTACCGAGGCTTCACCTTCCTTAAACCCACCTTCAAGCATCTTCTCCCAGAGGGAGAGTGCCGTCTCCATCGGCTGGTCCCGGCAGGGGCAGGCAGATTTCCTGTCCTTGAGCACCTTGAAATGCTCGTTCTCGCACGTACAGACATATGCCCCGCCGCGCTCAATGAGTTGTTTGCAGAGATCGTAGTAGAGGGGAAGCCGGTCGCTCTGGGTGACCGTTTCGGTGATCCCGAGGCCCAGCCATTCAATATCCGCCTTTACCATCTCGTATGCGTCTGGGTCAACCCGCTTCTGGTCCGTGTCCTCGATCCGGAGGATGTACCGTCCGCCGTACTGTTTCACGTAGGCATCGTTGAGCACCGCCGCCCGGGCATGCCCGATATGGAGCGGCCCCGAGGGGTTTGGCGCAAACCGCATAACCACGCCGTGCTCTGCCCCTTCGAGATCGGGAAGCCCCTTTTTGTGCTCGTGCTTCTCGTGGAGCGCCGCGAACATCTCCGGCGAGAGGGACTGGAGTTTTACCACCCGTTCTTCGGGCGAGAGCGCCGCCACGTCCGCGATCGCTTCCTTTGCGGCCCCGGACACTTCCTTTGCCTGCTTGCGCAGCTCGGGATGGGCTCCCATCACCATGCCAATAACCGCCCCGCTCTGCGGTACCCCGCCATGCTTTACCGCGTTCTGGAGTGCGCACAGGAACAGGGCTGCCTTGATCTCGTCCCCTGCCATCCTAGAAGCTCCGTGTCACAAAAAATTCGCCGACATCCATGAGGAGCTGGCGCTCCTTTGTCGCCGGGAGCACGGCAAGCAGCCGGTTGCTGTCCGCGACAAGCCCCGCCGCCTTCTTCTTTACCGCGTCAATGACACCGGAATCGGTGAGATCCTTAATCGCGGCTTTTATATCGGCCGGCGAGAGCTCGCGCCGGTATTTCAGGAGATCGACACCTTTTTTCCGGGCGATAATCATGATAAGCGTCTGCTTGCCTTCCCGCAGGTCGGAACCCTGGTCCTTGCCGCTCTGCTCGGGGGCTGTCAGGAGATCGATAAGATCGTCCTGTATCTGGAACGCGATGCCGGTGTTAAGCCCGAACTGGTAGAGCGCCTTCACCTGCTGTTCGTTCCCGCCCGCGAGGGTGCCGCCGATCGCAGCTGCGGCCGCGTAGAGCACCCCGGTCTTCATCTCGACCATCTTCATGTACTCTTCTTCGGTCACCTCGGTCCGGTGCTCAAAGGACATGTCCATGTGCTGGCCTTCGCAGATGTCGGCACAGGCACGGGCAAGGAGCGCAGTCGCCCGCACCTTTGCTGCGTCACCGGCCTTTGCCTGCGAGATGAACTCAAACGCCCGGGCGTACAGGACATCGCCGGCAAGGATGCCGGT
Organism: Methanoregulaceae archaeon; assembly: GCA_019695435.1. Classification (GTDB taxonomy): domain Archaea; phylum Halobacteriota; class Methanomicrobia; order Methanomicrobiales; family Methanospirillaceae; genus Methanoregula. The sequence goes on from JACTVF010000018.1 coordinate 13,727, forward strand.
CGGCATGTCCCACTTCGTGTGGACCGTGGGCACCCCGCGCCGCAGCGAGTCGCCGTCCATGATATCGTCATGGATGAGGGTGAACGTATGGGTCACTTCGATCGCGAGTGCCGCTGGCATAATATCGGAGGAACTCCCGTGTCTTACCGCTTCTGCCGAGAGCATGACCACCGCGGGGCGGAGCCGTTTCCCGCCGGCATTGAGCAGGTGGGCGGACGCCTTATTGAGTTCCCCGGGTGCATGGTTAAAATACCGGTCGATCATGCCGTCAATCTGCTGTGCAACCGACTTTAAGTACGGTGAGAGTTCCGACATCGTGATTCCTCTGTTTTAATTTAACTTGAGCCGCTGGCCGTTCTGCATGAGATGCACGTCATTTCCCAGAGTATACCCGAGCTCGCCGGAAAACTCCGCGTATGAGGCCGTCATCCTGACATTCCCGTGGGCCGGGATGATGTGCTGCGGGTTCAAGAGGCTGACAAACTCGTAGTGATCCTCGCGGAACGCGTGCCCGCTCACGTGCAGATCCTCAAAGAGCCGGGCGCCCGCCATTTTCAGGTGCGCCTCGACCATGTACCGCTGCCCGAAGTTCATCGGGTTGGGGATTACGTTCGCGGAGAAGAGCACCTTGTCACCCTTTGCAAGCTGGTACGGGGTGTCGCCAAGGGCAATCCGGGTCAGGATAGAACCCGGTTCTCCCTGGTGACCGGTGATGATGGGGAGGAACTTCTCTTTTCCTGCCTTCATCATCCGGCGCAGGGTCCGGTCGACCGTCCGCCGGTTCCCAAAGACGCTCGTGTCCTGGGGGAACGAGACGAGTTTCATCTGCTCGGCCGTGACCGAATATTTCTCCATCGAGCGGCCCAGAAGCACCGGCTTACGGCCGATCTCGTGCGCACACTCCGCGATGGTCTTGACACGGGCGATATGGGACGAGAAGGTCGAGACGACCATGGCACTCTTGTCGTCCTCGTAACTGGTCATCGTGTCCCGGACAAGGTCCCGTGCGATCCGCTCACTCGGGCACCGGCCGGGCCGGTCGATATACGTACTCTCTACGATCAGCGCGAGCACGCCTTCCTTTCCGATCTGGCGGAACCGGGCAAAGTCCGGAGGTTCGCCAATGACCGGGGTCCGGTCGAGCTTGAAATCGCAGGCGTAGACGATCGCGCCGTGCGGGGTGTGGAGCACCGGTGTCACGGTATCGATGATCGAGTGCTGGGTCCGGACAAATTCGAGCACCAGGTGCTGCGAGATCGTGTACCGCTGCCCGGGTTTGAGCGCAAAGAGCTTGTTGTTGACCCCGAACTTCTGCTCGCCCGAGATCTGCTGTCGGATCAGTTCCGTCGCGAAAGGTGCGGCGATGATCGGCGCGTTGTACCGGTGCGCAAGTTTCGGGATCGCCCCGATATGGTCGAGGTGCCCGTGAGAGCAGACGATCGCCTTTACGGTTCCCTCGACCGAGTTCATCATGGTGTCGTCAGGTATCGCTCCGATCTTGATCAGATCGAGGGAGTGCATATTCTCGAGTTCTGCGTCCTCGTGGATCATCATCTGATCCAAGCGGAGTCCCATGTCAAAAATGACAATCTCTTTTCCGCAGCGGACAGCGGTCATATTTCGCCCGACCTCGTTGTATCCGCCCACTGCAATAATTTCTATATCCATGTTTTTTCTCCTGTTTTAGGTTGTTCTGCAGAGGTATTTTTTTCAAAAACCTGATGCAGGTTTTGCATGTTAGTTTGTCAAGGTTGTCCTGCATCACGCAGGATTCCCGTCATCCATCATCTGCCGGGTCTTGCCCGTAATAAAGAGGCGTGCCCTGCGCATATCGCGTACATGTGCGGCGCCGCTCAGAAACATCGAGCCCACCAGTTCGCGGTGAACCATCTCGATCTTGCTGGCAAGTGCTTCGTCCCTCTCAAGCGCCGGCCTCAACAGGGGAAGTGCCATCCCACAGAGATCGGCCCCGAGAGCGAGACACTTTGCAATGTCAATGCCATTCCTTATACCCCCGGATGCGATCACCGGACTCCCGGTACCTGCCACTTCGGCAAGGCTCACGACCGTGGGAATGC
>JACTVF010000019.1 GCA_019695435.1 Methanoregulaceae archaeon
TGCAGCAGGGGCGAGCGACCGGTACGCCGCAAGGCTCTTTGTGTCACCATCGGCCAGGACCCGGGTGAGCCAGTCGTTGAAGGCGACCGCCCAGTCGCCGGTCGGAGCGCCGGGGCCGAGCGCGACGGTAGGGTCCCCGAGCGGGTGGACCGCCCCGCCGCTGCCAAGGATGAGAACGCCTTCCTTTCGCAGGGGAACGATCGCTTCCCCGAGTGCGAGGTGCCGCTCCGGGTCGAGATGTCCCTGGATTGAGAGCTGGACGACCGGGACACGGGCGTCCGGGTACATCAGCATGAGGGGCACCCAGGCGCCGTGGTCGAGCCCCCGGCCCGGGTCCCGGTCGCAGGGGATACCTGCCGAGTCTACAAGATCCGCAGTCCGGGCGGCGAGCTCCTGCGATCCGGATGCGGGATACGTTATCCGGTACAGCTCGGACGGGAACCCCGAGAAGTCGTGGATGGTTGTGGGGTGTTCTGCAAGGTTGACCGCCGGCCGGGGGGTGTTCCAGTGCGCAGAGACGCAGAGAACGGCTCTCGCGCCGGGGTACCGTTTCCCGAGCGTTGTGAGGAATTTGTGGGCCGGCTCGCCCCGTTCGAGGGGCAGGGTCGGCGCACCGTGCGAGACGAAAACCGTGGGGAGGGATACCGGGGCCATCCAGGGGAGTTGGAGGTACAGGAATAAATGCGGTGGGATGGGGGCAACTGGATGGAGGAGTCGGCCGGTCATGGGAAACGAGGGGACAACCCCCCGGCAAGTATTTCTCCATCCATGAGAACCGGAGGGTATGCCAGAGAAGAAGGAGAAGGGCCGGGTGCGCCGGATCCTCAAGCAGCGGGAAAAGAACCAGAAGCGGCTCGCGGAGGAAGTGCCAATTCTTTCCGGGGGCTTCGAGAGCCTGATGAAAGCGTACTATGCCGAGAGCGCCCTTGCGACAAAATACAAGGAGCTCATCGCGGTCGGCCTCTCGGTCTCGCGGTGCTGCATCCCCTGCCTTGCGCACCACACCAAGAACGCCATCGAAGCCGGGGCGACCCGGGACGAAGTGCTCGATGCGGCAAAGATCGGCATCGAGTTCGGGGGCGGGCCGTCGTTTGTGGTGGTGAGGAACAACCTGCTGGAGTTTTTGGACGAGATTGAGAGGGGGAAATGAGACAGCAGAAGATTCCGGAGAATTTCTTCAAAAAAGTTCACCAGCGTTATCCAACTTTCCAAAAAGTCCGGCACGGATGAACTTTTCAAAAAATCTTTTGCGTGAAAATCTGTTTTGTAATTTGCCGCCCCCCTCTTGCGCCGCCAGTCCCCCGCGGGGGACGGGGCGCAGTGCGATACCTCCGTATTACCGGGAAGCGAACATGCTAGCGAATCTGTTACAGGTAATACGGCGTCATCGCAACCGGGGGGGATGCCCACGCGGCGGGGGCGGCAGCCCCCAAGAGCGTTTTCTGACTATAAGTCACCGTCGATCCCACCCCCTCAAATTGATTTCTCCGACGTAAAAATGAAAAACGCTTATAGCGGCTTCCGGGCGGCAGATCTCCCGCTCAGATAACCATCTGGACATCTCCAAAAACCCTGCTCACAGAAGCCCGCTATAATGCAGGTTTAAATGGCCCTTAAATCGAGGCATTTTTAAAAATAAGCGATTAAATCAGGACTTTCTATGGGCGTGGACATCGGTTCCTGTGGAGATGGGATCCGGGGTCCGGAAACGGGAGATCGGAGACCAGATTGGTCCCGGATTAGAGGGGGGGAGGGGATGAGGATCTGAGGGAGAATCAGTCCGGAAAGCCCATTATCCGCCCAATCCTACAATTAGAAAGCCATGCGGAAGATCTGGATTCACGGAAAACACGAAACTGAATGGATCACGATTCCGTTGGAAGAATACGAATCGCTGAACAGAACGATTGCGGTACTTTCTGATGAAAATCTTATGACTCAGATCAGGAAGGGTCGGCAGAAAAATGTGAGATCCCGGGACTTTGAGAGGCTTGCAAACGAATTAAGAATATGACAGTTCAGCATTCTTCCGAAAATGAAAAACCTAACTGCGGCTCTAAACGAGGGTCATTAATTTCCGCTCGTGCAAAAGGATTGGGATAGAATTCAAGTCTTCTACTAGCGCTGCAAAATATTACCCCACTTACATCCTTCATAGTTGGACAGGTTAGATAAAGTCCCTGTTTTTCCACGAAACAGTAATCGTGTGGTATAAGGTATGTTTTCGTTAGAACCTCTTCCCATCCAATATCTGCAGCGCTTTCGATCTCCGGCCACTTATTGCCCGCTTCTTTTCGTCCATTCACCACCTTTTCCCACCATCGAGCCCTTAATGTGTGGTAGATAGGAGTGTTGAGTGTTAATCCAATTTCACAAACATCGCCGTATAGTAGACTTTTAATTTCGTAACATGGGACACCGGGATCATCACAAACAACTGCAATTATATACGGGTGATTTTTTTTCTGGGAAGGAAACGAACCGTACTTTTGTCCTTTCAAATTGAGATAATATGTCAAATGAGGATAGGACTGATCCAAGGTGGTACTGCATGATGCAGTTAAAACTGCTGGATAGCCCTGACCATTTGAAGCAATTTCGATAATTTCATATGAGAATGCTGATGTTTCACCTGACACCGGAAAAGACTCACAGGAAATATTGCCGAGTATTTTTTCAAATTGATCTGCAGAGTCATCTAATTTTTTCTGTTGTAATTTTCTGAGGGGGTGAGTTAAATTTGGAATTGAGACATCTGATTTGAAAGAAAAATTAACAATATACCGGAATTTCGAAGTTATTTCACGAAGTTTTTCTATCAAAAATGCTGTAGGATCACTCGAACTAATATACTGGACCTCAATATAGACCTTGATAACACCAAGATCCGCCATCATATCCGGGGATTTTCCCGGAAAGAAATTATCTTTGAGTAAAATTACTCTATGACCACGAAGTAATAATTGACTGGCTATTTCGAGTTCAGCAATAGTTGGATAGACTTTTGTTTTGCTGAGATCGTCAAATTTGTCTTGAATACCTACACAGCCCAGCTCTTTTATGGTTTTAACTAATGCTTCTAACTGAGCCATTTCAACTTCGGGATTTTCAAAATTTTCGAGTGAAATATTTAATCTCTCATTGGTACGAAGAGCCCACAAAAGATTTGGATAATTTTGAGGATCTATTGCGACCATGAGTTTTCATTATATCTAGTGAAATCATTATTCTTCTGTTGTAGTCTTCATTTTACTTTTGAGTTTTACGAATGTTTTAGGATCCCCACAACCCATATCTCCCCTCCCTTCCAACCTCCGATCATGTCTCCGCACTCCCACGCCCGCGACGTCTTCTCCGCCGAAAAAGCCTCCCACCTCGACACCCGGTTCCGGCACATCCTCTACCGCCCCGACCGGCTTGCCGAACGGTACATAAAACCCGGCAACCGGGTTCTTGATTTCGGCTGCGGCCCGGGTTTCTTTACCCGGGAGTTCGCAAAGATGGTCGGTGAGAACGGCACCGTGATCGCCGCTGACCTGCAGGAAGAGATGCTTGAGATCCTCCGCGGCAAACTCGGGCCCGAAGGTCTCCTGTCACGGGTGAAAACGCACCGGTGCAAGCCGGATTCCCTCGACCTTTTGCCGGACCGGGACGGGCAGGTCGATGTCGCCTTTGCGATCTTTGTCGTGCACGAAGTCCCGGACCGGGAGAAACTGTTCCGGGAGATCGCGGCCATGCTCGTGCCCGGCGGACTCTTCTTTTACTCAGAACCCCCGATCATTGTCTCCGGCAGCGAATTCCGGGAGAGCCTTGCGCTCCTGGAAAAAGACGGACTCCAGCTGGTTGAGACCCGGTGGTACTTCGTGAACCGGGCGGCCGTGCTGAGGAAAGCGCAGGGGGCGTAGGGGCCCACCCATGTGCCGGGCCAACAGGGGGGTACCCCCCTCGCAATAAATACCAGAACCAGTCCGACCCCTGCCATTTCTACAGGTTCGTCCCCTCCATCAAGCAGGTGCCGTTGATTCGGGGCGGTGACCGGGAGATCATCCGGGCACACCGCCATTGCCATAACGACAATGCGGAGGAAACGAAATTCTGGTTTTCCCGTGCGGGCGGGGAACCTAAAAAACAGGGGACCGGGGGAGGTGAGGCGGGGCTTTTGTTATTCCTCACACGGTTCCGAGATGTGCGAGAAGTGCGGTGGCATACGAGCGGATCTCCGGGTCCTCGCCCGCATCGACGGAAAACTCTCTGAGCCCGTGAAGGGCGCCGGTGCTCCGGATCGCGGCAAGCGTATCTGCGGCCAGCCGCCGGATATCCACCTGCTCGTTCCTGTCCCGCAGCCGTTCGATCAAAACTTCGACCGGGCGGCCGCTCTTGAGCTCGCCCAGAGCAGCGATCGCACCGCGCCGGATGGCAGGGTCCTGATCGCCCACCAGATCCATCAGCGGGCGGACCGCCCGGGGATCGCCGCTTTTCCCAAGCCCCGTCACCGCCCGCAACCGACCGTCGGTATTCTGATCAGAGAGCGCCACAGAACTCATGTCGTAAACAATTCCTTTCCCAGGGAAGGAGTCATACCATTCTCCCCGGGATTTTTCCGCACTTATATCCATACATTCACCATATCACATTCAGTTGTTCAAACACCAATCCATATTCTGCCGGGATACCGGAAAAAGTCCGATCCTAACAGATAAAGAAAAGCATCCGCTTACCATGAGCGGACCGTACCCGCTTGGCCTTGTATTCTAGGGAACATACAGCCAAGTACATTGGTCTAGTATAATGCAACCGCATTATAAATAATTAATCAATAAATTCATCACGCCGCAGGATCACCGATCTCCTGTTGGGAATACAGCAGAACCGGATGCGGCAAGAGTTGCCACAATCTTTATTCCTATCTCCAAAGCGCCCTACTAGGGTATCATTGGCGTCTGCCTTGACCCGGAAACCTGCTCACGCTCAGGAGGGCCACGATTATTTATGGTACGGCTCGCCGCTGTTGATCCGGCAGGCCCGGTAGATCTGCTCCAGGAGGATCATCCGCACCATCTGGTGAGTAAAGGTCATGGGCGAGATCGAGAGCCGGAGTGCGGCCCGGGCAAGCACCGCGTCGGAAAGCCCGAGATCGCCACCGATGATCATCGCGACCGGATTCGTCCCCGCGAGCTGCCAGTCGTGCATCCGGGCGGCAAGCGCCTCGCTCGACATCTCTTTTCCCCGCACATCGAGCGCCACCACGTACGCCCCCTCAGGGATTGCGGCGAGGATCCGGTCGCCTTCGCGGTCTTTTACGAGCTGTTCCTGGCCTGCAGATGAATGCACGCCCCGCTTTTCATCAGCGACCTCAACAATGGCAAGTTTCAGGTACGGGGTAAGGCGCTTTTCGTACTCGGCGATGCCTTCGGTGAGGAACCGCTCCTTGATCTTTCCGACTGCGATGATTCGTACCTGCATTCCGGGTCACCCTCACCATACGTTGTTGTGCCGGACGTGAAAAAAGCGCTCCCGCGATCTTTGTGAAGACCCCGGAAAACGGTTTTTATGAATTGCGTCTGGGTTCCTGCGGATCGGTTTTCCGGGCCGACAGGATATCCAGCAGCACCTCTTTCATCATGGCTTTCATGAGTTCCCGGCCTTCATCGGATGCCATATATTCCCTGAAGAGTTCCCTTACCTGTCCCTTGTCATGGTGGTTATCGACAAACGAGAGGAGTGCTTGCGTGATGCAGTCGGATACTGTGGAGAACTTCTTTTCCACGTACACGAGATTATTGACCTTTCCGTAGATATTGGGCGGTATCTTGTAGGAGATCGCGACCCGTTCGCACCGGCACGCCGGCTTTTTTCTCCGCCATTCCTTATGGTGTTTGCCAAAGCGTCTATAAATATCCTGTCAGGACACCCGTGGAACCCTGTCCCAACGGTACCAGGGACGACCGCGGGGCTTACCGTATCGCAAAGGACACCAGATAAAAAAAAAGAGTGGTGAGTGGATGAGGGGGAATTACCCGAAGAGTTTGTACGATGCTTCGAGTGCTTCCACGGCCGGGAGCTTTTTCCCGGTCAAAAACTCGATGCAGGCTCCCCCGCCGGTGGAGATGTGGGTAAAGTCGTTTTTGATCCCGAGTTTCTCGATCACGGCCGCGGTGTGCCCGCCTCCCACGACCGAGAACTCGACCTTTGATGCCGCCCGGAGGAGCTCGAAGGTGCCCGTGGCAAAGTCCGGATCCTCAAAGACACCGGCAGGGCCGTTGAAGACCACGGTCCCGGACTTCTTTAAGGTCGAGACAAGCGCTGCAAGGGCGTCCATGCCGAGATCCATGACCGGCGCATCGGCCGGGATCTTATCGATCGGGTACTCCGCACGCCTGCCGTTCTGCCGCACCGCAACCGATGACGGCATGATCACCCGGTCGCCGAACTGTGCAAGGATCTCCTGTGCCTTCTTGATCTCGCCCTGGTACTTGAGCTGCTCGATGAGCTGGGTGGAGGGTTTGCCGATATCATAGCCGGCGGCGAGATAGAAGACATTGGCCACGACACCGATCACGATCACGGTATCGGCGATGCCGTTTTCAAGCACATGGGCGGCGACCTCGATCGAGTCGTCAACCTTGGTGCCGCCAAGCACCATGCAGACCGGGCGGGGCGCTCCCGAGAAGACTTTTGAGAGGGTGGAGACCTCTTTTTCCATCAGGAGGCCGGCTGCCGATTTCATCGCGAGCGGAAGACCGACGACCGTCGGCTGGGACCGGTGGGCAGTCCCGAACGCATCATTCACGAAAAAGTCCGCCATCGCGGAGAGTCTCTTTACGAGATGGGTCTTCTTGGCCTCCTCGGGTTTCATCGTGAGGTTCTCTTCCGCAGCAAACCGCACGTTCTCAAGCATCAGGACATCGCCGGGCTTTGCAGCATGCACGGCTTCCTTTGCGTGCCGCCCGAAGATGCTGTCGATGTAGGTGACCGGTGTGCCAAGCAGCTCTTCGAGTTTTTCGGCGTGGGATTCTAAAGTCGTGAAGTCCTTCTTTCCCGGCCGGCTCTGGTGGGTGATGATGACGACTCGGCTGTCGGAGAGTGCACGTATCGTAGGCAGGTGCTCGCGGAACCGTTTATCGTCAAGAATAAGATGGGTGGTGGGGTCGATGGGGGAATTGAGGTCAAGACGGAGAAGCACCGTCTTCCCGCTGCACCCCAGGTCCCGGAGGGTACCGATCGGCATATGGCCACACCCCCGGGGTTACGCCGAACCCCGGGCCTTGATCTTCTTCATCCTGAAGAGTTCCTCGCGTTCCATCTCGTCAAGACGCATCTTGATGAAATCCCGGGCGGCGGTGAGTTCGGGGATCACCTTGAACTCGAGCGCGTTGACCCGGCGCTTGGTCTTTTCGATCTCGTCGAGCAGGCGCTTCATCGTGGTTTCGATCTCGGCGCTTTCGATGATCGCTTCGACGAGATCTTCGAATGCCGACGCGGTCTCATCGATAACCGGTGACGTCCCAAGGACACCATATCCCCTGTCGGCGAGGCTCTTTTTCACCTTCGACGATTCGATCTCCGGCACGACCACGCCCATAATGTTCTTGCTCTTGAGCGTGATCTCCGGTGTCTCTTTTACCGAGAAGGCAGCGGCCTTGACACCGATCGCACCTTCCACCGTGTTTGCCACCGCCATCATGTCGACGGCGTGCTTGTACTTTCTCAGAAGTTCCCCCCGGCTGTCCTTTGCCTCAGAGAGGATCTTGAAAAATTCCATGATCAGCCCGTCGCGCTTCATCTTGAGGATCTTATAGCCACGCTCGGAGAGTTTGATCTTCCTTTTCAGGTCGATCAGTTCTGAACGGGTTGGCTTGATATCACGCAGCGCCATGGATTCACTTACTCCTTCTTTGCACCGGCACGGAACTTCGGGTGGTACTTGTTGATCAGGTCACGGTCGATACGGGTCAGCTGTTCGACCGGCAGCGTCGCAAGGAGATCCCAGCCGAGGTTCAAGGTATCCTCGATGGTGCGGTCCTCATCATAGCCCTGCCGGACAAAGCGGTTCTCGAAGAGATCCGCGAACTCGAGGAGCAGGCGGTCACGCTCGGAAAGGGCATCCTTGCCGACGATAGCCACAAGGCCGCGGAGATCGTTACCTTCCGCGTAACCGGCATACATCTGGTCGGAGACCTTCTTGTGGTCCTCACGGGTATGCCCCTTGCCGATACCGAGGTTCATCAGCCGGGATAACGATGGCAGCACGTTGATAGGTGGGTAGATACCCTTCCGGTGCAGTTCACGGCTGATCACGATCTGGCCTTCCGTGATGTACCCGGTCAGGTCGGGGATCGGGTGGGTGATATCGTCGCCGGGCATCGTCAGGATCGGGATCTGGGTGACAGATCCCTTCAGGCCCTTGATCATACCGGCGCGCTCGTAGATGCAGGCAAGATCCGTGTACATGTACCCCGGATAGCCACGGCGTCCCGGCACTTCCTCGCGGGCCGCACCGATCTGACGGAGCGCTTCACAGTAGTTGGTCATATCCGTCAGGATGACAAGCACGTGCATACCGAGCTCGAAAGCAAGGTACTCTGCAGTCGTGAGGGCGAGCCTCGGCGTGATGATACGCTCGACGGCCGGGTCATCTGCAAGGTTGAGGAAGACAACAGCACGCTCGAGTGCGCCGGTGCGCTCGAAGTCCGCCATGAAGTAGTTCGCTTCTTCTTTGGTGATACCCATCGCAGCGAAGACCACAGCGAAACTCTCGGTCGAGCCGGGCACCTTTGCCTGCCGGGCGATCTGCAGCGCAACATTGTTGTGCGGAAGACCTGCACCCGAGAAGATCGGGAGTTTCTGGCCACGGACAAGGGTGTTCGTCCCGTCAATGGTTGAGATACCGGTCTGGATGAAATCGGCCGGCATGCCCCGGGCGTACGGGTTGATCGCAGCACCGGTGATATCGAGGCGCTTCTCCGGCACAATCTCGGGGCCGCCGTCGATTGGCTTACCGCCACCGGACAGGATACGGCCGAGCATCTCCCTGCCCACCGGCATCTTGATGGTCTCTCCGGTGAACCGGACGCCGCTATCCCTCCCGATACCGGTCGTAGTCTCGAAGATCTGGACAACAACCAGTTCATCGCTTGTGTCCAGCACCTGGCCGCGCTTGATAGTGCCGTCGGAAAGGACAATGTTGACGAGTTCCCCGTAGGCAATCGGCTCGGTCTTCTCGACAAAAACGAGGGGACCGGCAATCTTTGTGATCGTCCTGTATTCCTTCATGCTGCCGACCTCAGTGTGTTGAACTCAGCGTCCATCTCTTTTTCGATCTTCGCAAGTTCGGGTTTGTAGTCCTTGATGAACTTGATCTGGGGCAGCTCGTTCTTCGCCTTGATCGTGTTGATCTGCGTCGGGCTGACACCGGCAAGCTGGGCAGAATAGGCAAGATCGGCGAAGAGCTTGATCGCCTTCATCATGTCGTACTGCTTTTTCATGTCGCAGAACGTGTCGACCGCGTCATACGCGTTCTGCTGGAGGAAGATCTCACGGATCATACGGGCGACCTCGATCGTCACCTGTTCCGATTCGGGCAGTGCGTCAGAACCGACGAGCTGCACAATCTCCTGGAGTTCTGCCTCTTTCTGGAGAATTTCCATGGCCCACGACCGGATCTTGTTCCAGTCGGGGGAGACCTCCTTGTCGTACCAGTCGTGGAGGGCATCGAGGTACAGGGAGTACGAGTTGAGCCAGTTGATCGCCGGGAAGTGCCGGCGCTGGGAGAGTTTTGCGTCCAGTGCCCAGAAAACCTTCACGATACGAAGCGTGTTCTGGGTGACCGGCTCCGAGAAGTCGCCGCCAGGTGGTGAGACCGCACCGATGACCGAGACCGAACCGGCTGCCCCGTTCAGGGTCTCGACAAGACCGGCACGCTCGTAGAACTCAGAGAGCCGTGCTGCGAGATAGGCCGGGTATCCTTCTTCACCGGGCATCTCTTCAAGACGGGACGAGATTTCTCTCATCGCTTCTGCCCAGCGGGAGGTCGAGTCTGCCATTAAGGAGACATCGTACCCCATGTCACGGAAGTACTCCGCGATCGTGATACCGGTGTACACCGATGCTTCACGGGCGGCGACCGGCATGTTCGAGGTGTTTGCGATGAGCACGGTTCTTTCCATAAGGGGTTTGCCGGATTTTGGATCTTCCAGGTGCGGGAACTCGGTGAGCACTTCGGTCATCTCGTTGCCGCGTTCCCCGCAGCCGATGTAGACCACGATCTCGGCATCCGACCACTTCGCCAGCTGCTGCTGGGTAACGGTCTTGCCGCTCCCGAACGGGCCGGGAATTGCGGCAGTACCGCCTTTCGCGATCGGGAAGAGGCCGTCGAGGATACGCTGACCGGTGATCAGCGGGATCGTCGGGTTCTTCTTCTCCCTCACGGGGCGGGGGACACGGACCGGCCAGCGCTGGATCATCGGGTACTCGCGGCCGTCTTCGAGAGTACAGATGATCTCGTCGACGGTGAAGTCACCGCTCCTGATCGTCTTTACGACCCCTGCCTTTACGTTTGGCGGGAGCATGACCCTGTGGACGATGTTGGTCTCCTGCACCTCGCCAAGGATTGCGCCTGGCTCGACCTTGTCGCCTGCCTTAACGAGCGGCTTGAACGTCCACTTCTTTGTATGGGAGAGACCGGGTGCAGACACACCGCGTTCGATGAAGTTTCCCATCTTTTCCACGAGGACGGCGAGCGGGCGCTGGATACCATCGTAGATACTGGTGAGGAGCCCGGGGCCGAGCTCAACGGAAAGTGAGAGCCCGGTGTTTATGACCGGCTCGCCGGGCCTGATACCCGACGTATCCTCGTATACCTGGATGATCGTATTATTGCCCTGGATCTTGATGACCTCACCCATCAGCGCTTCATTTCCGACCTTGACCACATCGTACATGTGGGCGTCAAGATTGACTGCCGTGACGACGGGGCCGGCGATCCTTTTCAAGACGCCCTTTTTTGCCTCTTTGGTTTTTTCGGTTTTCATTTCCACAGATCAACACCCACCGATCTCTTGATTTTCTCTCTCATGGACAGACCCCCTTCTTCGCCGCCAATGGCGATCACGGTCGGCTTGACGGAATTTTCCAGCGTGGCGCGGAGCCGGCGCGGGAGCCGTTCCATATCGCTGCTGTTTAAGACGAGAATACCGACCTGTCCGTCCGAAAGGGCGCTGGTGATGCATTCGTTGAGTTTCTCGTCGTTCTCCGCTGCGTAGGTCTTACGGATGCCTGCAAGGCGGAACCCAAGGATGAACTCGCTGTTGCCGATGACTGCAATCTCCATGTTACATCACCAGGTATTTCCCAATCGTCTCCGAGGGAAGCTTGGATTCTTTACCCCTCGCCAGTGCCCGAAGGTTGAACACTTCATACTTTTTCTTCTCAAGATACACGAGGATCGGGTAGATGGAGAAGGGGTTGCGCTTGGAGAGTTTCTCCATCTGCTCCATCTGCACCCGCACGAGAAGAGATGCAATTTCATAAACCGGCCGTTCGGTCTCCAGATCATTTAAGAGTTCAAGCACCGGTCCGGTGCGGACTTTCACCCTGAGCTGGTCGATGAACTCCCGGTAGTCCTGGATCGTATTCAACGCGGCAAAGTCTGCCGCGGTGATCGTGCCGCCGGCGATATACATCTCCTTTACATCTTCCTGGATCTTATCAGCCCGCAACCGGAAGAGCGTCAGGATATTTTTCACGTCGATGTCCAGCCGGATAAACGCGAGGAACTGACTGCCTCCTGATATCCCGCCCGATGCATCCGCAATGAGCTCCGCATAGAACTGCTTGTACAGCTCATTTTCCATACGGGCAAACGAACCGGTCTCCTTTGCCGCAGGGTACTCCCGGGCAAGCACCGGGTAGAGCCGCCTTCCTTTGAGGGCTTCGATGATACGGTCCATGCTGTCCTCGGCGAGGAGCCGGTCGAGCATAACCTTGTCGAGGCCGCCGGCGGGAACGAGGACTTCCTTGATCTTGCCGGTCTTTTCCCCCTGCGACTTTCCCCGCAGGATCGTGAGCACGTTCTGGATATCCCAGTACCGGAGATATGCACGGGTGAACTGCTTGAGCGTCCCGGGCGTGATTTCCAGGATCCGCTGGTACTCCTTTGCCAGGTTCCAGCTTAAGGCCACCTCGAGGAGATCTATTCCCTTGAACGTGTTCCCAAGTTCGTCAATTTCCTGTTTGTATTCGGTTTCGCTGATGACGCGGGTGATCTCGGAAATGCTCATGTTGAGCATCCGCATGTATTCCTCTTTCGGGAGGAGTTTTGCCTTCCTTATCCGCATCCTGGTACACACGTAGATATACGGTGCTGATATGCTCACACCCATACGCGGACCCCCTTACCCGAACAGGATATCAGACGCATCTTTCAACCCGGATTCCCATACCTTTGCAAGGAATGTGCGGTAGCTGTAATCAATCTGCAGCGCACCCCCCTCACCTTCCACAACGATACCGCCGTCAATATTGACCGGTTCGCCCACACTGAACCCGGCGAACTCCTTATGCTCCGCGATGATTGCCTTTACGGCGGCCACATCGCGGGCATTGCAGAAGATCGTTCCCTTCGGGATCTCTGTTTTTGCCTCGGTGAGGAGTTTCTTTATGGCTTCGCGATGGAAGCTTTCAGGGAGTGCAGCGATCTCGGAGAGCGTGGCCTCATAGACCTTGTCCAGCAGCGCTTTCTGGGTATTTAAGAGCTCGCGCTTGACAAGGAGGTTTGCGGCAGAGATGTCCTGGCCCACGAGGTGGGAGGACTGTTTTGCTGCCTCCTCTTCTGCGGCGAGCTTGATCATATCAGTCTGCTTTGTTGCTGCCGCGAGGATCCGGTCTGCTTCCGCTTGTGACTCCTGCCGGATCTTCGCCGCTTCGGATCTGCCTTTTTCCCTGATCTCTTCAACTACGGCTTCCAGTCCCATTGTCAGCCCCGCATTATACGAACAAGAGCAGGAGACCGACGACAAGACCGAAAATTACAATCGTTTCCGGGATGACCGTGAAGAGCAATGCAAGGCCGAATATTTCCTTGTTTTCTGCAGTCGCTCCTACGGCCGCTGAGCCGATTGCCATCTCGGCAACACCAGTCCCGATACCGGTGAGACCGACTGCAAGACCTGCGCCAAGTGCCTTCATTCCCATCTGCGATGCCTGTACCATTTCAAGAGTCATATTAACATCTACCATAATCTAATCCTCCGTAAATCTTCGTTTCATTCCAAATGGAATATACTTCCTGCCTCCACCCTTGTAGAACTTGGTGAAGAATTCGACATAGTGCAAACGAATCGAGTGGAGTCCGCCACCCAGAAGACCCAGTGCCAGATTGAGCGTATGCCCGGCAATGAAGATCACAACACCTACGATGATCATGACAATCCCGACAAGGGAGAGTTCCTTCAGCGCTGGAGAGATGAACATCCCGATCGCTATGTAGTTGATCACCATCGCGATGGCGACCGATGAGAGTCCCACCGCGACCAGACGGGCATACGACAATACATGTGAGATAATCGTAGGCAACTCGATCACTTCAAGAACGGAGTCCCGGGCGATACAGAGTACGCCGAAGATAATGAGTGCGCCACCGATATATGTTCCCAGGTTAAACCCGACTGCAACGATAGGGAGCTTGGTAAGATCGGGCATGTACGGCATAGTGACATTTGACCAGATCGCGACGAGGATCCCCCACATCACGGCAAGCCAGCCGAAGTTTGCCATGACCGCCTTAGTCCGGTGCTCGCCATGGTCCTGTTTTGCATGGTCATACATGCCGATGACCCTGCCCAATGAGATATGCAGAATTCCGATCCAGATCGACATGATGAGAAGTGCAGGAATCGCCGACCCGGCGCCGCCGGCCTCTGTTGTTCCGATTGGCAGGTGTCTCGAGAAGATGATCGGGTTCCACGGGAGTTCGAATCCGAGGAACTCGCTGAACAAGAGCCCGAAGATAATACTCATGATACTGGCATTCCGGAGCACGGCAAGCAACTGCCGCCCTTCCTCACCGGTCACGAACTTTCGGAGCCCGAGCGCCATCGCGAGCAGGATAAGGCCATATCCCACATCGCCGAGGATTAACCCGAAGAAAATGGGGAACACGATGGCAACCAGCAGCGTCGGGTCAAGTTCCGTGTACTTCGGCCTGCTGTACAGATCTATGAGCATCTGCGTCGGCTTTGAAAAGTCCGGGTTGTTGTACTCCACCGGGACCGCGTCATGCTCAAGGTCGATCGGCAGTGTGGTGACATAGATTTTACCGCCGGTAACCTGTGTGAGCGCGTTGCTCACCTCATCCACATTTTCCGATGGAACCCACCCTTCAGCAACGAACATCTGTTTTGTCGTTGCAAACCGGAGGGGTGCCTCGGTCTGCTCCACTTCCGCTTTTAAGAATTCCTCGCAGGCGACGAGGAACTCCGCATGTTTTGTCCTGATCCCGGTAAGTTTTTCGTTGATCTCCGCGATCTCCGATCCGAGTGTTGTGGCCTGCGAACGATAAAATTCGATCCGCGTCGTCGGGGATCCGGACTCCACGGGGATCGCAACCGACTGAAATGCCGCTTCCGCAAGCGCCCGCTCGACTTCGCTTTTCTGATCGTTGGGCACGATCACAACAAGGAAATTCTTCTCCTTTCCCTTCGAGAAATACAGCTCATTGGGAACGGAGAGGATCACTTCGCGGGAGACATAACCGGCTAACGCGGTGAATCCTTTGTAACCGTGATACAGATCCAGGTCAACAGGTACGGCCACAAAAGGGGTGATCTCAGCGATCTTCTGCTCGCACTCCTTAAGGCGTGTGTCCAGCTGCGAGCGCCGGGCGGTCAGCTCCTCAACTTCCCGCTCAAGTGCCGGCAGTTCCCGCTCGATTTTTGCGGCGATCTCAGCCTGTTTGAAGGTCTTCACTGACGCGATGTCGTCCGCATGCACCGAGACGGTATTTTCAATCGCCCGGACCTTGATGAGATCCGTGGATTTTTCATTGGCCCCAGACAGAGGAGTGCCGATCTTAAAGCCCTCATAACCCTCCGAGCCGGCTTCCACAAATTCCTCGACATGAAACAGTTTGCGGCGATAGAGCTCCGCAACAACAGGACCCATCTGATCCCGGGATGCGGCGATGAGCAGCCGGCTCATCTGTTCAGGCTTGAACATGCAGCTGCTCCTTAAACCGTAATACCAGCAGCTGCACCGCCTTGGAAAGGTTCTTCTCACCTTTTTCCCGGAGTGCTGCTGCCCGCTGATTGCCGTTTTTGAGGATTTCAGCGTGCTTAAGTGCCGCTTGGTGCCGTGCTTCTTCCAGTTTCAGCTTCTTGTACTGTTCAGCATTGCTCTGCGCCTTCGTTATCAGGTTATCAGCTTCCAGTTCGGCCTGGGAATGCCTTTTCTTCTTTTCTTCCTGCGCCGCACTGATCATCGACTGATACTCAGCTTCAGTTTTCTTGATGTCGTTCAAGACCTCAGTTTTCATCCAACCCTCCACTCACGGCAGTACAATAGTTGGTGAAAAAAACAATATATGTATTGTTATTTACGATTTCAAGTCAGTTTTAAAGACGGGGAATTTCCCGGGAACCGGTATAAAAAAATCAGCGGTTCTCTCTGGACGGTAACCGTTCCAGAGTGAACGTGCCAGGGAGGGGGGAGATCGCGATGCCGTCCCCGGTCCTGCATACAATGATACCGGCGA